>NZ_KI271720.1:20907-117052 GCF_000469445.2 Oscillibacter sp. KLE 1745
ACCGGTTCCTGCCGGACAAGGCCATCGACCTGATGGACGAGGCTGCCAGCCGGGTGCGGATGGAGACGGAGGAGATCTCCCCGGAGCTGAAGAGCCTGGAGGAGAAGATCGCCGCCCTGGCCAAGGACAAGGAGGCTGCCATCGAGAAGCAGGACTATGAGACCGCCGCCAAGCTGCGGGACATTGAGAAGGACTACCAGGAGCAGGTGGAGATGGAGCGGGAGAAGCGCCGCAAGAACAACACCCAGCACCGCCCGGTGAACGCTGACGACATTGCCGCCGTGGTGGCCGGCTGGACCGGTATCCCCGTCACCCGTCTGACGGAGGATGAGGGCACCCGCCTGCTGCACATGGAGGACACCCTCCACGAGCGGGTAGTGGGTCAGGACGAAGCCGTAAAGGCCGTGGCCCGGGCCATCCGTCGGGGCCGTGTGGGTCTGAAGGATCCGAAGCGCCCCATCGGCTCCTTCCTGTTCCTGGGCCCCACCGGCGTGGGAAAGACGGAGCTGTGCAAGTCCCTGGCAGAGGCCATGTTCGGCGATGAGAACGCCATGATCCGGATCGATATGTCCGAGTATATGGAGCGGCACACGGTGTCCCGTCTGATTGGCTCCCCGCCGGGCTATGTGGGCCACGAGGAGGGCGGTCAGCTGACGGAGAAGGTGCGGCGCAAGCCCTACTCCGTGGTACTGTTTGACGAGATCGAAAAGGCCCACGAGGATGTGTGGAACATCCTGCTGCAGCTTCTGGATGACGGCCGGATCACCGACTCTCAGGGCAGGACGGTGGACTTCAAGAACACCGTCATCGTCATGACCAGCAACATCGGTGCCCGCAGCCTCACTGCCATGGGCAGCAAGCTGGGCTTTTCCGCCGAGGAGCGGGACTCCGATCCTGACGCTGAAAAGAAGTTCGAGACCGCCCGGGAGCAGGTGATGGCGGAGCTGCGCCAGACCTTCCGCCCGGAGTTCCTAAACCGGATCGACGATATCATCGTATTCCGCCCCCTGACGGAGGAGGACATCCGGGAAGTGGCCCGGCGGATGCTGAAGACCGTCTCCGCCCGGATGGAGACCATGGGCATCCACCTGGATGCCAGCGACGAGGCTGTGGCAGAGCTGGCTAAGGAGGGCTTTGATCCCAAGTACGGGGCCCGTCCCCTGCGCCGGGCCATCCAGAGCAAGGTGGAAGACGCCGTGGCCGAGAAGATGCTGGACGGCACCCTCAAGGCCGGTGACACCGCCAAGCTTACCGTGGAGAACAATCGACTCTGCGTTTCCAAGTGAAGAGACCTGGTCAAGCCGTCCGGAGGCCCCATAGCCTCCGGACGGCCTTTCCGACATACCGGCCGGAAGCGAATAGACTTGACTTTGGCGGAGAAACAGGTAAAATAGAGAGGTATAAAATGAACCCATCGTGCTGTCCACGATCCAGTAAAAGATGGTGCCAGAGTGCCAACGCGGCGGATCGCAGAGTATATTGCCGCACGTATGTGGGGAAGAACGCCCCCGGGTGGGAGAAATATCTATGACCAAATGTAGCGTAGTTGGCAGCACGCGTGATTTGGGAGGATAGACGACCTATCCATTCCCTTGAAAGTGAAATCCCGGAAGTCCTTGGGACAGTAGTCTACGGCGGAAATTTCCCGGTTGAAAAATTTCGGCAAAATCGGGCTTGACCACAGCGCCGCCCACAGACACGAAAAACTTGCTTTTTCTTTCTCCGCATGGTATCATGCAGAAAAACTGAATATCCGGGTGTAGCGCAGTTGGTAGCGCACGTGATTTGGGAGGATAGATGACCTATCCATTCCCCCAAAAGCGAGAGTCCGGAAGTCCTTGGGACAGTAGCTTGCGGCGGAAATTTTCCGGTTGAAAAATTCCGGCAAAATCGGGCTTGACCACAGCACTGCCCACAGACACGAAAAACTTGCTTTTTCTTTCTCCGCATGGTATCATGCAGAAAAACTGAATATCCGGGTGTAGCGCAGTTGGTAGCGCACGTGATTTGGGTTCACGGGGCCGAGCGTTCGAATCGCTCCACTCGGACCAAAATGTGTTGATAAAAAAGATGCACAGCAGAAATGCCGCACGAAAGTGCGGCATTTCTGCGTTTTTACAAAGAATGCTGGCTAAATAACAGGAAAAAGTCAAACTATTGAAAACCAGACCCCGTTTCCCCAAAATCACGCTCCAGAGAGATGCAAATGCGGCAATTTCAGCACTGAAGTGTTTCGAACTCTCCGGCTTTCCCGCACCTCCGAAGTTTTCCATTCGCAACGGTAAACTTTGGGGGCCTCTTTGCTTTTCAGAAGGGGTCGGGCGCATGGTACTTATGCTGCGCTTGTTCGCCATTCTTTGTTGGTGTTGGTAATAGCTTTCACAATGCTTTCTGGGTATACTTGCGTTACCATCAAGGAAGGAGGCCAGTACAGAATGGCAGAGACGAAAAACCTATGCGCCCAGATCGACCTGGCCCTCCATACGAAGGTATGTGAGGAGCGGGAAAAAGCAGGCCAGACCACCAGCCAGTACATCACCCAACTGCTTATGGAATACTACGAGATGAAAGAAAATGGAGGGAAAAGCAGCATGGAGAATAAGGGAAACAGAACGATGGCATTTCAGATCTCAGAGGAACTCTTCCAGCGGATCAAGCGGTACCTGGAGCGGGAGAGCAAGCACCTGGGCCGTAAATATACGCAGCGGGAATTCGTTCTGGACCTGATCACCGAGGCACTGGACGCGGCAGAAGCGGTTGGGGAAGCCTCTGGAACCCGCCAAGAGGAAGGGGAGGCCCTGGAATCGACACTGGCAGAGAACACCCCCGTAGAGGCGGAATCCGAACCGGAAAAGCCAGGGTATGATGCCGACTGGTCAACCGCCATCGGATGATGAACGAACCAAGCAGGAAAAGCTGTTCAGGACATCCGCTCAGACCGGATGTCCTGAGCAGCTTTTGTGCGTTGCTGCAAACCCAGCAGGACTTGACAGGCATTTAAAATGTAGCATATAATGGATATGCCGCATGAATAGTCTCTCGCCTCACTGATTCTGACTTGGGTAAATATACCCACATTATGATATAGGCGACAAGGCAGATCATGCGGCATTTTTGCAACAAAATGGAGATGAGCTGTTATGGAGAACAATGTGGTTTCAGAATATCTGCTCGGCATTGAAATTGACGGCGTGAAACAGGGCGTGGTTAAGGTAGCAAATCCATCCCCCCAGACAATCGAACTTGATTTGGCGTCGTTTGAGGTCTTAAAAGATGGGAAAACTCATCAGATTCGGCTGACGGAAGTGTCCGCCTAAAGAGTATGCGGTATAGGCATGGACGAACACTGAATGTTCGCTTAATGCCCAATATTCAACTATTATTAACAGAACAGCCCGGAGAGAGCTTTTCATAAAAGCTCTCTCCGGGCTGTTTTTGCTTTTGGGAGGTGAAGTATACGGAGACAAGAACAGATCATCGTTTTTCGGACACGGAAATGCAGATCGCCAGAGAGACGGATCTGCCGGACCTGCTGGAGCACCTGGGATACCAGGTCAGACAGATCGGCAGGTATCATACCACCAAGGAGATGGACAGCCTCCGCATCAGGAATCGACGCACGTGGTTTCGCTACTCTGACAAGACTGGCGGGGATGCCATTGCGTTTCTCCAGTGGTTCTGCGGCAAGAGTTTCCAAGAGGCGGTGAAGTGCCTGCTGGCCTACCATGGGCGGTCCAGGGATGCACCAGCCAGATCATCGCCACAAGCTCAGCCAAAGGAAGAACGCGCGCTGTTCATGCTTCCCCCCGCAAACGCAGATCACCGCCATGTATTTGCTTATCTTCGGAAGAGAGGTATCGCGCCGCAGGTGATTCGTGCTTTTCTCAGTTCCGGCCTGCTGTATGAGGACGCCCTGCACCATAACTGTGTATTTGTGGGCAGAGATGCTGAGGGAGTACCCAGATTCGCCAATCAGCGAGGAACGTATGATCAGAATGGCCCCGGTTTCAAAGGAGATGTGTCTGGCAGCGACAAGAGCATTGGATTCCGCCTCCCCAGCAGACCGGACCTGGATTGGGCGCTGGTGTTTGAGGCACCCATCGACCTAATGAGCTACCTCACCCTGCACCGGAAGGTTACCAGCAACGCCGTCGCCCTGTGCGGCCTGTATGAAGGAGCCCTGGACACATACTTGCGGGACAACCCCGCCATCCGACAGATTGCCCTGTGCCTGGATGCGGATGGCCCTGGGCAGACGGCGGCGGAACAGTTCCAGACCAAGTACGAAAAGCTTGGGTACACCGTAAAAATCAAGAAGCCGCCCAGGGGGAAGGACTGGAACGAATACCTGCAGCAGCGCAGCTGGCAGAAAGAAAGGGGGGATGCCTGCCAAGGAGAGAGCAGATAAGGAAAACCAGGCCAGCTATCATCAAAACACGGAGGAATAACCATGAAACGAATCCTGACAACCCTTTTTACCCTGGCCATCATCATGGCCGGGAGTGTCCCTGCTCTGGCTGCCGGGGAAGAAACCTCTACCGGCCAGAGCGTCATCTTCTACCCCATCTCCGTGGAGGAGTACACCTATGGCGAGGCAGAGGAACCCCGCATCAACAAGGTCTATCAGCTGTCCCTGTCAGATGACCCCTCCGGCATTCCCACAGAGGACTTCGTGCGCAATGGCCGCCGGTACTATCTGCTGGACATGACCCGGAAAAATGAGGTGGGCGTGGACACCAAGCCCCACATTGAGACGGTCACCCAAGCCAGCAGCACCGACGATATGGAAACCATCCTGCAGCAGCTGAGCGCGGAGCTGGAGGTCACCACGGAGGACGGCTACACCGGGACCTTGCAGCTGGATCACACGACGGTCAAGGTGACCGTGGATGGCTACGCCACCAAGACCCAGGCTCTCTCTGCCAGTCGAAACTATCCGAACTTGTCGGAGGCGGATGTCTCCCTCATTCCAAAAAGCATCGAGGAGAACGGAAAGACCCTGACCCTGGCGGATGCCCAATGGGACAGCACGGAACAGATAGACGGCGTGGGTGGGATCATCACCCGTTATACCGCTACCGCAAGCTACACCGGCACCAGCAGCTCACGCTATGCCACAGGCTACACCGTAACCGCGGATTATACCGGCGAGGTGGCCAAGCCCGACTGCGATGTTGTGACCTATACAGCGATCTTCGGCAGCACGCAGGCATCAGAGGGAACTGCCAAGTCCTCTGTGAGTCTCTCCGCGGTGAAGATTCCCCTGCTGGCAGGCGGCGCGGCAATCGCATTGACTGCCGGAGGTGTGTTTGTGTTCCAAAAGATCAAAAAGAGGAGATGATCACGCTTGAAAATTCGGGTCTTATTTCTGGCGGCCATGCTGTGCGCACTTTGCGTCGGCCAGGCCAGCGCATTAGAGTACACAATGGAGGCACCGGACGATTATCTGTTCGCCCGGCCCACAAGTGACGAAACGATCTACGAATGGGAGAATCCCAATGTGGACCGGAGCAAAAACACCGCTCTGATTCCCCCTACATTCGGTTCCCCGACCAGCTATCTCCCCGGATCGGGAACGCCTTTGACGCCCAATCTGGTGCCAGGCGCTCTGGACGGCGGCCTGGTTACGCAGATGGGGCCTGTGAACTATCCTAGCATCAGCGGCGGGGTGTCTTCGACTGGATCTGCCGGTTCAGGCTATACCGAAGTGACCTCAGACCTTTATTACGCCAACGGCAGCCTGGGTACCCTGAAAATTCCGGCCATCGGCCTGAGCGTCAAGGTCTATGAGGGGACCGGCAGCGCCACACTGGCTAAGGGAGCGGGTCACTTCTCCAATACAAGTCTGTGGGATGGAAATTGCTGCATTGCGGCGCACAATCGTGGAACGAACAATTATTTTGGCAAGATCCATACCTTGGAATCTGGTGATACGATCACCTGGACCACGAAGCTGGGCACCCGGACCTACGAAGTCGTGTCTGTGGAAAAGGTCCTGGAGACAGATACCAGCGGGACAGCGGCCACGCCAGATAATCGGCTGACATTATATACGTGTGTGCGCGACCAGCGGGAATACCGCTGGATGGTGCAGGCTGTGGAGAAGTGACATGAACAGATACCATATTTATATGCAGCTCATTTAGCCCCCGGCTCCAAGAATTTCTCGGAGCCGGGGGCTTTTTTCTCATTTCTGGAATGCAAGCTGTTTTTATGAAGGAGGCTATATGAAAAAGAGAATCGTCACATTGCTTCTGACTCTGCTGACAGTGCTCACGCTCCTGCCCACGGCGGCGATGGCAGCGGAGTCCACCGGTGTGGGGATTACGCCGGTGACGGACCCCAACCTCTGGACCACCCGGCTCAACTCCCAGGGCCAGTCCTATTCCTACCGCCCTCCCACGGCGGCCGGGCGGCAGCTCTGGTGCATGGATCTGGGCTACTCCTACCGCTACGGAACGGAGAGTTTTTTACAGTCCTACACCTACCGATCCGCCACCGGAGCGGACGCGGACGCCCTGTGGAATGACGCGGTGGCCGAGACCGGCTTGGGGGAGATGGACGCCATCACCCGGGAAAACGTTAAATGGATGATGAGCTACATCGCTGACTACACCGGCGAGATCCCCGGCAGCCTGTTCATGGCGCTCCAGACCTACATCTGGGACAACCAGAGCGATAAGAGCGCAGGCGGCGATCCCAGCGGCGACATCGACGCCGGAGGCTTTGCCAACGCAGATACCTACGACCAGTACGTTGAGTATTACAACTGGCTGCTGGGCCAGAAAGCCAACGAGGACGCGGAACTGCAAGCCCAGGTGGAGGAATACGCCGCCCAGGGCATCCGCGCCTCCATCGTGGAGGATGAGAGCTCCAAGTGGGTGGTGCTGGCCACCTCCAGCGTGTCCGGGCGGCAGACGTTTTTTGCCTATCATTCCGACCGCAAGGTGATAACGTCCGGAGAGCCTGGAGAGGACCCGGAGGAACCGTCTCTCCCCGCCGGAGATGGTGACATCACCTTCCAGAAGGTCATCGCCGGCACGGACCGGGGCCTGGATGGGGCAGTCTACAACATCTACCTGGACGGCCAGATCGCCGGCAGCGATGTGACCTCCGGCGGAGGGTACATCGAGGTCCACGACGTCACCGAGGGCCTGTGGTCTTTTGTGGAGCAGGAGGCCCCGTCAGGCTACGCCCTGGACCCCACGCCCCGCAGTGTCTATGTCAGCGTCACCGACGGTGACAAGCAGTACACCGTCACCGCTGAGGATGAAGAGCTGCCCGGCATCAAGGTCATCAAGACCTCGGCTGCCGATGGCTCTCCCGTGGAAAACGCCGTCTACTCCATCAAGGGCGTCACTTGCGCCTTCAGCACCTCCGTCTCCACCGGGCCGGATGGGTGCGCCCTGGTGGAGGACCTCCCCGCCGGCGTTTATGTGGTCAAGGAGGAGTCCGTTCCGGAGCCGTTCGTGCGGACCGCCAGTGAGCAGACCATTGCCCTGCGGCCCGGCAAGATCAGCGAGGCACGGTTTGAGGACTACACCCGGCCCGGATTGGAGATCGTCAAGCGGAATATTGCCGACGGCTCTCCCATCGAGGGAGTTACCTACCAGGTCCGACAGATCGACGGGGATTTCCAAGACACCGTGGTTACAGACAGCGAGGGCCGGGCCTTCCTGGAGGTGGACCCCGGCAGCTACGAAATTTCGGAGGTCAACGTACCATCCAACGTCATTATCAGTGAGATCCCCCAGACCATCTCTCTGGAGGCGGGCGTCACCCGGACGGTGCGCTTCTTCAACGCGGTCAAACCGTCGCTCACGGTCATCAAGCGGAATTCCATCACACAAGATCCGCTTGAAAACGCACGTTTCCATATCTATTATGCTTCGGACAATACCACCACCGGCGAGATCAACGATCTTGGGACGTACTACACGGACTCCTCGGGCCGCATCACCCTAACCGATATCAATAGGGGCTGGTACAAGGTCGTCGAGGAGGAGAGTCCGACGGGATTCTCCATCCAGGATGATGGTGTTTACGAGTTCTATCTGGAGGCCGGTGCCAGCAAAGAGCTGGTCGTGGACAACACACCCCTGTCGGCACTGGTGGTCTACAAATACGACAGCCGGACGGGAGCTCTGCTGGAGGGGGCTCGTTTCGAGCTGCGCTACCTCAGCGGCGAGACCTCCGGCACAGGGGGGACGGTCATTGGCGAATATGAGACCTCGAAAAATGGCTCCTTCACAGTCACAGGGCTGAAAGAGGGCACCTATATCGTCCAGGAACTGGAAAGCCCGGACGGCCACCTCATTGACTCCGAGCCCCAGACCGTCTACATCTCCGGCAAGGAGCAGGACGTGGTCACCCTGCGGTTCGGCAACGCCCCGCTGGGCAGTCTTTTAATTACCAAGGTCAGCGATGACGAGAAGCGGGAACCGCTCTCCGATGTAGAGTTCCTGCTGACAGACAGCTCCGGCAACTTCATTGGTACCAACAACGGCCGCTATGTGACCAACAGCGCGGGCGAGATCTTGGTGGAGGGCCTCACCCCCGGCACCACGGTGGTGGCGCGGGAAGTCCGGGCCAAGCCCGGCTACCTGCTGGATGACAGCCCCCGGTACGCCCTGATCCGCAGCGGCGAGACCGTGGGGCTGGAGTTCCGCAACGCCCCCGCCGGCAATTTGGTCATTGTCAAGCGGAGCAGCTCCGGCACCCATGAGCCGCTGGAGGGGGTGGAGTTCAAAATCACATATGCGGATGGGGCCTATGTCCCGGACGAAAACGGCCAGCTCTCCTCCAATGGCCTCTATTACACCGACCGGGAGGGGAAGATCACCATTTCCGGGGTGGTGGGCACTATCGTAGCAACGGAAACGGCCTCGATCCCAGGCTATACCATCGACGAGGCCACACGGACGCAGACGGTAGTGGTCCACCCCAATGACACCCAGACGCTCTATTTTTATAACAAGCCAGAGACGACCCTCGTCCTGGAAAAGTTCATCAAAGGCACAGACCGGGAGCCGTTGGCCGGCGTGGAGTTCCTGGTCACAGACGGCGCCGGGACGGTCATTGGTCCCAACAACGGCGTCTATACCACCGGGGAGGATGGCCGTGCGGTCATCACCGGCCTCACCCCCGGAACTACCATCACCGCCAGGGAGACCCAAACAGCGGAGGGCTTTGTGCTGGACGGCAGCCCCCAGAGCATCCTCATCAAAGAGGGCGAGGTCCAGACGTTGACCTTCTGGAATGCCAGAGAGGGCGGCGTGGAGATCATCAAGGTCAACGCCGCGGACAAGACGGAGCGGCTTCCTGACGCCGTTTTTGAGATCCACAAGGCATCGGATGACGCCCTGGTAGACACCGTTACCACCAGAGACACGGGCACTGTGTTTGCTCCGCTTGCCGAGGGCGATTATTATGCCTTGGAGCAGGAAAGCCCCTCCGGATTCAAACTGGATTCCACCCGGCACTATTTCTCCGTCAAGAATGGCGAGGTCACCCAGGAGGTCATCGAAAACGAGGCCGTCTCCGGCATCCTGGTACACAAAATCTCCACCGCGGACGGGGAAGGTATCCCCGGCGTATCGTTCATTCTCTATGACAGCGGTCATAACCCCATCGACCAGCAGACCACCGATGACCGGGGCTATGCCTGGTTTGAGGACTTGGAGGGAGGCGGTCGTTTTTACCTGCGCGAGTTGGAGAATGAGGGGTACATCCCGGACACCCAGCTGCGCACGGTCTATGTCAAGGCGGGTGAGACCACCCTGGTGGAGTGGGAGAATACGCCCATCACTGGCCAAATTCAGATTGTCAAGCGGTCCGCGGACTACAATCCCACCAACGGCCTGCCCGCTGGGACGCTCCTGGAGGGGGCGGTCTTTGAGATTTATGACAAGGCCGGCAATCTGGTGGACACCATCAAGAGCAATAGCCGGGGGCTTGCGGTTTCCAAACAGCTGCCCTTGTCGCTCTATTCCGTCCGGGAGGTCAAGGCCCCTGCCAATTATGGCATCAACGAGGAGGTCCTGACTGCCTATCTGGAGTACGAGGGCCAAATCCTCCGCTTTGAGGTGACGGATAAGAGCCTGTCCACTGGTGTTTCCATTACGAAAACCGGCCCCAAAGAGGTGGTCAGCGGCCAGCCGGTCAACTACACCTTCTCCGGGATCGCCAATACCTCTAATGTGCGCTTAGGCAGTTTTTATTGGCGCGATACTCTGCCCGCACAGGTGCGGCTAGACACTGTGGTGACAGGCACCTACAACTTCCCCGGCGCCTATAAGATCACCTACCGGGTGAACGGCGGAGAATACCGGACGTTGGCGGACAACCTATCCACGGCGCAGAATTACACGCTGGCCGCGTCTCCCGCGGCCCTGGGCCTCGCCGCCAATGAGCGGGTAACGGAGATCATGTTCGTGTTCGGCCAGGCGCCGGGCGGTTTTGCCCAGGTGGAGAAGCCCATGCTGAAATGCACCGCCGTCAGCGGCCTGACCGCAGGCAGCTCCTTCGTGAACATCGCGGATGTGGGCGGCGTGTATAACGACCAGTGGGTCCAGGCTATCAGCCGCTGGGTGACAACGGTGTATGGCAAGACAGAGACCCTGCCCAGAACCGGATATTGATTTACCCCAGGGAGGCCCGCGGAGGGCCTCCCTCTCTTATAGCAAAGACTATCACAAAGAAATCCATTTGAAAAGGAGAACAAAACTATGCTGAAAATCACTGCAATCGGGAACCTGACCAACGATGTGGAGCTGAAGATGAACGAAGCTACCGGCAAGCCCTATGCCATCCTGCGGATTGCCTCGGACCGCCGCTACCGGGATCAGGCGGGCAACCGGCTCACCGACTTTATCTCCATCAAGGTACGCGGCCCTCTGGCGGAGCGGTGCGCCGCCTTTGCCTGGAAGGGCTGCAAACTGGCCGCTGTGGGTGACTTTGAGACGATCACCTTTGAGGATGATCCTACCCGGCAACCGGGCTTCCTGATCAAAGCCACCGAGGTGGAGTTCCTCTCCCCCCGCAAGGTGGAAGAAGAACCCCAGACCATGGATCAGCCGGACGTCTGTGAGGCCGCCTGACCATGCGGAACACAGGCATCCTGTACAGTAGCACCGAGCGCAAGCCTGTGGTGCTGCCGGAGCTGGTCGAACTGCTCCCCCCGCTGAGTGGGGAGCAGTTGGCAGCCCTGGAAGCGGATCTGCTGCACAATGGCTGCTACTCGCCCATCATTGTCAACGAGGACCTGGTCATCGTGGATGGACACAACCGCCAGCGGCTGTGCGAGGAACACAGCCTGCCCTATCAGATGGCGGTGTTCGCCTTTGAGGATCTGTTGGAGGCCAAGCAATGGGCTCTGGATACCCAGAAGGGCCGCCGCAATCTGGACAAGTGGGAGCTGGGAAAAATTGCCCTGAAGCTGAAGCCGGAGATCGAGGCCAGGGCAAAGGCAAATCAACAGACGTACCATGGGAATCAGTATGAGAGTGGACTTTTGGCAACATTGCCGGAAGTCCACTCTGCCTCTGTGGATACCCGCAAAGAGTTGGCTGACTCTGTTGGGCTTGGGGAACGTACCATGGGCAAGGTGATGCAGATCGATGAACACGCCCCTGCTGCTGTGAAAGAGGCGCTGGACAAAAAGGAACTGTCTATCAACCAGGGGTACAATCTGACCCGTCAGCTCCAGGAGGTGCCGGAGGAACAGCGGGAGCAGGCGGCTGTCGCCGCTGTGGAGATTGAAAAGGCCAAAAAGGAGATCCGGCAGAAGGATACGGAGATCGACCAGCGGAGCAGGATCGCCGGCCTGTTTTGTAAAGCGTTTGAAAAGGCTGTTCTGCTGGAGCCTACAGAGGAGAATGTGCGGGCCTGGGTGGAATGCACCCGGATGAACCGGGAGGAGCTGACGGACACCGTAAAGGAAGCCCGTGAGCTGGCGGAGACATTCTCCTCCATCGCAGACATCCTGGAACAGAGCATCCTGCCAAGCCAGGGCCAGAAAGAGGAGGCGGTATAGTGACGGAGATGTCTGTGCGACAGTGGCAGGAGCGATTCCGCGCCGGTGACTTTAACAGCCGGGACCTGTCTGTGCAGTGTGAGGCCGGCTGGTTTGATTGGTTTTGCAGGAACGACGCCCTGGCTGGCAGACTGAAGAAACTCTCCAGCGCGGTGCTGGGGATCAAGGCCCCCTTCATCCTGGACAACTACTATGTATGGTTCAAGAATAACTGTCCCATGGCGGGGCCGCTGTATGACGATGTGCGTTTCGAGCCGCTGTCCGGTGAGCGTGAGGGGAAATACTTTGTCATCACACTGGACTGCCCCCACGAGCTGGCCAAGTGGGTACTGTACACAGAGCGGTATGGATACGACGCGCCGGAGTTCTGCAGCGGCAATGTGCGGGACATGGGACAGTACATCAACAGCATGGCCGCCGAACTGGAACAAGGCATCCAGCCCGCCTTTCTTTTGGAGAAGCGGGCGGTCAGCAAGTATATCTTTCGCCATGAGGGAGAACACGGCATTCCCGTCTATCGGGACAGAGAACACGAATTCAGCTACATCTCCCGGAAAGACCGTCAGCTGCGGAAGGTAATGGTCACGGACAGCATGGAGGCCCTGCCTCCCGGCTATGGCGCGGAACAGGCGGAGCGACACGGGAAGCTGTATGTGTTTGGCGTGGAGCCCCCTATCCCAGAAGGGCCCACTGTCCGGCCGAAAACTGTTCAGCGAGGGGGGCAGGAGCGATGAAGGAGCAGAATCAGGTCAGACCAGGGCTCCCGCCTGACGCCAGGGCCGAGATCCTGGAGACGCTGAGCGCCAATATGGAGATCGGCAGCGATGAGATCGTGGCCATTCTGAAACGGCACTATGTGGCGGAGGATACGGGCATTCTGCAGGACCGCTACCGCCGGCAGCTGGGGCAGCGTCTCATGGCCAGCCTGCGAGATGACGATGGCAGGCGTGAGGTCATGTCCAACGGCAAGGGGCGGTATTTTGTGTTGGAGTGCTGCCGGGATCAGCGGCAGCTCCAGAGCGTCCAGCGCCGTATCCAGAACCAGATGCGGGGCCTGGATGCCACGGCGGGCAAGGTACGGGTGCGCATCCGCGTATTGGATCGCCTGAAAAGCGTACTCATGCAGGGAAAGAGGAGAAAAGCGGGATGAAGGGACTGGATAAAGCGGAAGAGCTGAAAGAGCTGTATGAGCGCGTCGCATCACAGTACGATCCGGACGGTTTCCGGCTTTACTTTGCCGCCCAGGAGATCACGGGGATCAAGCGGCTGTGGGAGGAATATCCCTACGAGGACGCCTGCGGCCGCTTTACGGCGGCGGACGGCCATGAACTGCTGAGGTACCTGACCGCCGCCTATTTTAAGGCTGTTTCTTGGGAGATTGTGCCCGGCACGACCTATGAACGGGCCATCCTGCGAGGGGTGGACACCAACACTCCAGAATACAGTGCCTTCAAAAAACGGCTCTATGAGACTGTCCTGGAGCGCATGGGCTTCCGGGAACGGCCGCCTCAGCTGTCAGGCAGAGCACGGATGGACCATGCAACTGGAAAAGACAACTGCAAGCGAGGTGACGCACGATAGATTCTACGATCACGGAAATCAACAAGGAGACCTTTTGGGGCCTGATCCATGAAGCAAAAGAAAAGTGCGGACAGAATATGGAGGCCATGGCTTATGAGCTGCAGGATCGACTGATGTCCATGGGGCCGGAGCAGACCCAGGCGTTCCATGATATTCTGCATATCTACGAGGAACTGGCTGACCAATACGGTCTCTGGGATGCAGCCAGCATCATGATGGAATGGTGTTCTGACGATGGATTTATCGATTTCCGGGCCTGGCTTATCGCCCAAGGCAGGGAGGTCTATCTGGCCGCACTGAAAGATCCAGACTCGCTGGCAGATGTGGAACCGTATGGAAACTGCTGCTTTGAGTCTCTTTCCTATGTGGGCGATGCCACATATAGACAACTCACAGGAGAGGACGTCAATGAAAACGCAGATCCCGCTGCCAAAGAGAAGTGGAAAGCCATTCTGGAGGCAGACATCATTTATCGGGAAGATATCCGATTTCCCAGGCCGAGACAGGCTCTGCCTGCCGCATATCCCCGGCTGTGCGCCAAATATGGAGGGACAGAGCGATTTAACACCGAAAATATTGGATGGAACATCGGGGCGGAGGATGTGCGGTCGATGCTGGAGCAGGGGAAACAGTATGACTTAAAGAAGAAACTATCGCGGAAGAAAGACGGTGAGGCAAGATGAGCGACTTAATCATCATCGGGGTGGATCACGGCTATGCGGCCATGAAAACTGCCCATTTTTCCTTCCCAACCGGGCTGGTGGAATATGAACATGAGCCGTACACCCAGAAAGACGTCCTGGAGTACGGCGGAAAGTATTATGTGGTGGGCAGCGCCCGCCAGCCCCTCCAGCGGGATAAGACCCGAACGGAGGACTATTACCTCCTGACCTTAGCGGCCATCGCCAAAGAGCTGGACTCTCGGAGCATGGAGCGGACAGCGGAGGTTCTGCTGGCTGCCGGCCTGCCCCTGACCAGCTTTGGACGGGACAAGAAGAAGTTTCGGGACTACCTGCTCCGGGATGGCAAGCCTGTGTACTCCCGCTATGAGGGCAGGGACTATACCGTTCGCTTTACGGATGTGATGCTGTTCCCCCAGGGCTACGCCGCCGTGCTGACCCAGACGGAGCTGCTGGACGAGCCCTCCGTCATCGTGGCAGACATTGGCGGCTGGACAGTGGACTTGATGCGGTTGGACAACCGCATCCCCAACGCCGCTACCTGCCGAAGCCTGGAGCTGGGCATGATCCGCTGCCTGGATGAGATCGGCGAGAAGGCGCGTCAGATGTTCGGCGTGTCCATGACAGACGTGCAGATCGAGAGTATCCTGCGGGGCGGCGCTGTCAGCGTGGATGACCGCATCCGGGCTGTCATCCACACCCAGGCGGGCCAGTATGTCCAGGACCTGCTTTCGGCCATCATGGAGAGCGGCCTGGATGTGCGCGCCATGCCTGCCATCTTCCTGGGAGGCGGGGCGGCGCTCCTGAAGCGGCACGTTACCGCCACAGAGAGCCTGTGCCGGCCTTTGATCCTGGATGACGTATGTCTGAACGCCAAGGGGTATGAGCGGCTTGTGGAGCGGATGACGGGGAGTACGGCCCATGAGCAGTGACCGGCGCAGGCTGAATCTCTCCCTTTCTATGCAGTCGCCCCAGCAGCGGGAGGCGTGGAAGGTCCTGCGGGCCATTCCTCTAGGGCAGCGGACGGATGCTGTGTGCAGAATGGTATGTCGGGCCCAGGAGCAGGAGGCGCTGCTGGATGCTGTCCGAAAAGCAATTCGGGAGGAGCTGGAAAAATTCCACATTGAACAAAGAATAAAAGAAACTGAGCGGCCGCAAGCCGAGGAGGTGGACGAGAGCATCCTCGGCTTTCTGCGTGCGTTGCAAGAGGGAGATGATACAGCCTGATACGCTATTTTGATATGTTCGCGTGGATCGGCGGTTTCCGGGCCGGACTGACCCGCGCGAATGTGACTGGCTATGTGATCGAGGCCATTGGCCGCCGGCTGCAAGCTGTGGATGAGGCGTTGTGCCGGGAGGAAGCGGCATGATCGATATGAAGGATCAGTGCTTCGGCGTGGAGGTGGAGTTCACCGGCATCACAAGGGAGCAGGCTGCCGAAGTTCTGGCAGGGTATTTTGGGACTACGCCTCGGCACAAAGGCGGCACCTACGGCACATGGGTTGTCCGGGACACAGAAAACAAAGAGTGGAAACTGGTGAGCGACTCCAGTATCCGCGGGGAACAAAAGACATCGGACGGTTATGCGAGAACTGGAGACCGGCACTACTGGGTGGAGATGGTTTCCCCCAAATTGACCTATGTGGAGTTGCCTAAATTTCAGGAATGTGTGCGGCAGATGCGCCATGCCGGAGGCAAGGTCAACGACTCCTGCGGCATCCATGTCCATGTTGACGCCTCCAACCACAACCGGCAGAGCCTGAAGAATCTCCTGAGCATCATGTTCTCCAAGGAGGATATCCTTTTCAAAGCCCTGAATGTGAATCCTGACCGTGTTGCAGCATATTGCAAAAAAGTACGGGAACCTATGCTGCAGAAGGCCCGCCAGCTCTCCGCTGAGGAGACAACGGATCTGACGCAGCTGGAGAGCATTTGGTATGAGGGGAATGTCGAAAGCGGTAAACATTACAACTGGACGCGCTATTACGCCTTAAACCTCCACTCTGTTTTTTATCGTGGTACGGTGGAATTCCGCTGCTTCAACTCTACTCTCCATGCGGAGCAGGCAGCGGCGTATGTTAATTTATGCCTCGCCATGTCTGCACAAGCAATCAACCAACGCAGCGCGGTCATGCAGAAAACACACAGCGACAATGAGCTGTTTACCTTCCGGGTGTGGTTGGTACGCCTGGGACTCAACGGCCCGGAATTCAAAAACACGCGTGATCATCTGCTGGCCAACCTGGACGGAGACCGCGCCTGGCGCTATGACAAGGATAGTTATGAAGTCAACAAACGAAAGAGACAACATCGTGAAATGGAGAGATGATGAGATGAAGATTCGAATTGAAGCGGACGTCCTTTCCGGTACCGCGGCAGAGATCATGGACCAGCTGCGTGGGCGCGCCTTTGATCCCACAGAGTTTCCAGACACAGAGAGTTACATCTGGTTTCTACAGAACAATGTGATCCGGACAACCGGCTTGGAGTTCCCGCTGCCGGAGGGCGATGTGGAGCAGCAGGCGCGCTTCATTTTTGACCGGCTCTCCAAAATCGGGGCCCTGACCATTTTGGAGGGCTGAGATGGCGGAAAAGCTGTATTTTGCATACGGCAGCAATATCAACCTGAAGCAGATGGCATACCGCTGTCCAGATGCCCATATGGTGAGCCCTATCATTTTGGAGAATTATGAGCTGCTGTTCCGGGGAAATACCAGAGGAAACGGCGTGGCCACCATCGCTCCCAAGGAAGGGGGTCAGGTACACGGCCTGCTGTGGCGGATCACCCCAGCCTGTGAACAGTCTCTGGATCTCTATGAGGGCTATCCCCGGCTGTATGAAAAAGAGCAGGTGACAGTGCGAGACAGTGAGGGCAAGCAGCTCACAGTCATGGCCTATGTGATGACGGGCGACGAACGGTGGATGTCCCCCACGATGCCCTCTGCGTTCTACTACCGCGGCATCCAGGACGGCTACCGCCAGAACGGCCTGCCTGTGGAGGAACTGAAAAAGGCCTGGGAACACTGCGCCAGAGAGGTGAATCAGGAGACGGTGCGGATCAACCAGATGGTTGGTAAACGGGGTAAACCGCCCAAGGAGAAGCATGACCAGGAACGATAACATACACCGGAAAGATGGCGCGGAGATGTCAGGACGGAAGTTTCCTTTTTATGATGCGGCGGATGGCAGCCTCGATCCGCTGTTTACATCCAAGCTGCAGGAGGAGGCCCAGATGGGGTGTCTAAGAGGCGTGTTCTTAGGGGAAGAAGTCGGAGATGATGTTATGGTGACCTGGCTGCCTAATAACAAGAGACTTGACTCCTTCACGTTTCGCAAAGAGCTGTATGAGCTGATCGGTGAACTGCAGAGCGGCGAGATGTTAGGCAGCCTTCCCGCCATGATCGCGTTTTGCCAAGCCCATCCAGAGGCGCGGATGTCTGACCGGCAGACCTTCTATGCCTTCCGCATGGACAGCAGCAAATACAGATACCACCTCCGGCTGTTCCCGGATAAGCAGAAATTCTATATTTTCTGTTACCAGACAGATCGGATGCGGGAGGCGCGCCCCACACCGGATCGCAATTATTTATACAGAGGCAGAACAAAGAGACGAAGCGGGAAGGGGGAGCGGGCGTGAAAGTATTAGTCGTGGAACCACTGAAGCCCTGCTATGTGCGGGAGATCGAGGGCTTGAAAGCTATGCAGGCTCTCGTAGGCGGCCATATTGAGGCGATCTATCCTTACGAGGAGCCGGTGGCGATCATTGCAAACGAGGAGGCCAAACTGCTGGGCCTGCCCTATAACCGGCCTTTGATGGATGAGCATGGAGTCCCGTATGACATTGTCTGCGGGACATTTTTTGTGACCGGCCTTGGGGAGGAAAACTTTGTCTCCCTGACAGATGACCAGATCCGGCGCTATAAAGAGCTGTTTGACAGCAGAATAGTTCTGACCGTTCCAGCCAAATCACAGAAAGAGAAGCTGTACTTTGCCTACGGCATGAATGTCAACTTAAAAAAGATGGCGGGGCTTTGCCCGGATGCCCATGTGATGGGTCCCGCTGTCCTTGAGGACCATGAACTCCTTTTTCGCGGCAACACTGCCGGAAACGGATTGGAAACCATAGCGCGGAAGGCGGGAGGCAAAGTACATGGCGTTCTGTGGAGGATCACGCAGGAGTGTGAGAACAGCCTGGATACCTATGAGAGATATCCAAATTTGTACAACAAGCAGCAGATCATGGTGCATGATCTGAACGGACAGGAGTTTTCAGTTATGGCTTACGTCATGGCAGAGGATAGGTTCCCGCAATTGGCGAGGCCCTCCAGCTATAACTATAAAGTGATTTTTGAAGGATACCAGCAGAATGGGCTGCCCGTAGCAGCATTGAAAAGGGCGTTGCGGCACTGTGTGCAGGAAGCCCGGCGGCAGGCAGCAATCCAACAGGTGGAAAACCTGGGCATTCAAACAACAAAACCGAAAGGAACAAAAGGACATGAGAGATAAATACATCCAGACCGCGGAGTCGGTCACCGAAGGGCACCCGGACAAGCTGTGCGACACCATTGCGGACACCGTGCTGGACAACTGCCTGGAATACGACCCCAGCGCCCGCGTTGCCTGTGAGGCCCTGGCCACAGCCGGGAAGATCCTGGTGGCGGGCGAGATTACGGCCAAAGTAATTCCGGATATCCCCGCCATCGTCGCCAGAACCGTTCAAAAAGCCGGCTATGAGACTGAATATGAGATTGAGGTCATCACCCACGACCAAAGTACCGACATTGCGGAGGCTGTGGGGGGAGATAAGACTGCATCCCCTCAGCAGGGGGCTGGTGACCAGGGAATCATGTACGGCTATGCCTGTTTGGAGACGGACGAGCTGCTTCCCCTGCCCGTTGTACTGGCCCACCGCCTGACTCGCTTGTTGACCGATGTTCGAAAGGCAGGTACGATCCGGGGGCTGGGGCCGGACGGTAAAGCGCAGGTGTCTGTGGAGTATGTGTTCGGCCTGCCCAGCCGGATCACCAGCGTTGTGATTTCCTGCCAGCATGAGCCGGACAAGACTCTGAAGGACCTACGTCGGGAGGTCATGGAATATGTAGTCATGCCCGCACTGCAGGAGCTGCCCCCGGATGAGGAGACAGAGATCCTGATCAATCCCTCCGGCCGCTTCGTTCTGGGCGGCTTTGAGGCGGACACCGGCCTAACCGGCCGCAAACTCATGGTGGATACCTACGGCGGACTTGTCCCCCATGGGGGCGGAGCCCTGTCTGGAAAGGATGGGACGAAGGTGGACCGCAGCGGAACCTACATGGCTCGGTATATCGCCAAGAATATTGTGGCTGCCGGGTTGGCGGAGCGGTGCACGGTCTCTCTGGCCTACGCCATCGGTAAGGCGGAACCTGTGGCGGTGGACATTGACACCCACGGGACCGGCGAGTATGCCGCCACTGTGCTGGAACAGGCTGTTCACATGGCGTTTGATTGGACTCCGGATGGAATGATCCGCACATTGGGACTGGACAGGCCAATCTTCGCGCAGTATTGCAACTATGGACATTTTATGTACGCGGACGCCCCCTGGGAGCGGACAAATAAGACGGAGCTTCTGGCGGAGATCTGCCGGTTTAAAGAAGCGGGGGCGTCCAGGCGTTGAGATACATTGCTTCCTGCAGCTTTGGAAAAGACAGCCTTGGAGCGATCCTGCTGGCCCAGAAGTACGGGGAACCATTAGACGAGGCGGTTTACTGCGAAGTAATGTTTGATCAGAATATCTCAGGCGAAGTCCCGGAACACCGGGACTTTATTTATACCAAGGGCATTCCGGCTCTGGAGCGCATGGGGATCAAGGTGACTGTGCTCCGTGGGGAAAAGACCTATCTGGATCTGTTCACCGGGCGAATCACCCGCGGCCCTAAAAGGGGGATGCTGCGTTCCTTCCCCATCTGCGGGCGGTGTGCCATCCAGCGTGACTGCAAAGTAAAGCCCATCCGGCGATACCAGAAAAGCATTCCTCCCGACACGATCCAGTATATTGGTATTGCCAAGGACGAGCAGGAACGACTCTTGCGGCTTGGGCGGAATCAGGTATCCCTCCTGGAGAAGTACAACTGCACAGAACAGGATGCCAGGGAGCTCTGCGAGAAAGCGGGACTCCTTTCTCCTGTCTACGCCTTTACCGACCGGGGTGGATGCTGGTTCTGTCCCAACGCCAAGCGCCGGGAGCTGCGCCATCTCTATGACCACCACCCGGAGCTGTGGGCCAGGATGCTGGAGCTGCAGGCCCTGCCAGGCAAGGCAACAGAGAAATTCAACCGCACCCAGCGGTTTTCAGATATTGACGCGGCGTTTCGGCAGGAGGACGAGCAGCTGGATCTATTCCGAGAAGCTGCGTAAGAGAGGAGATGATAATGACGACCAATCAGAAATATGAAATCACCGAGATCGCCCATGAGAAGTACCCCTTCCTCCACCGCATCCGCGCCCTGCGGGACATCGGCAGCGAGGTCAAGACCGGGACTCTGGGCGGCTTTGTGGAGAGCGAGGACAACCTGTCCTTCAGGCCGGGAGATGATGCCTGGCTCTTTGACGACGCCATTGCCTGCAATGACGCCTATGTGGACAAGGGCTCCTACCTGCGTGGGAATGCCATTGCCTGCGGTCATGCCTATGTGTCCCGTGGAACCCTCCTGGCCGGCCATGCCCGAGCGGAGGATGACGCCTATATCCGGGGCGCGACCCTCACGAATCATGCCAGAGCATCCGGCTTTGCGGTGATCGTGTATAACCAGGATACCGGAGGCGTTCCCATGCTCTCCGGCCAGAGTGCCGTCTATGGCAGGGTGTCCGGCGATGTGCGGTTGACCGGCTCTGCGCTGGTAATCAGCGGTGAGGAGATTCAAAATGACACGCCGGATACTTTGGTCATTAGCGGCCGGGGCCGCTCCGTCATCCGGGATGATTCCAGGGATGAACTGGCGCCGCAGACGGGTCAGCCGGAGACTTCAAAGGCAAAAATTAAGGAGAGGCAGGTGGAGCGGTGAGCAACTTCTTCGAGCAGGAGCTGCGGAAGCTGTTTGGAGACGGGAAGATCATTCACGCTCCGGCCTTCGTGGGACGCGCCTGTGTGGGTGGTCTTGACGCGGGCAGGCAGGTGCGGGCAGAATTTGTGACCATGGGCCACGCGGACCATTATGAGGCCCTCCGTGTCACCCTGCTGGACAACGATCTGGGAGTGGTGGACAAATTAACTCTGCGCCTGGAGGATGTGTGGGGCAAAAAAGCGATCCCCAACAATCCTTACCTGAAAAGCGGCGTCACCCCCCACATCTGGGTCAATGACGACAAGACGGATTGGTACGCATATCACCCGACGCCGGCAGATTATCAGGTGATCCGGCAGGCGACAAGCGATTATCTCAGTGCTTTCCGGGAGAGAGTACCGGAGCATGACACCCGCAGTGGCCCCAAACTGGTGTATATTTGCACGCCTTTGCGGGGAGAAGCGGAGCAGAATATCACCCTCGCAAAAGAAACGGCGCGGGCGGTGTTTCAGGGCGGAGATATCCCGATCTGCCCGAACCTCCTGTTCACACTTATCGCCGCCCCCGGCGATCCTGTTCAAGAACAGGCGGCACAAGAGATGGGCCTGCGTTTGGTGGAGCTCTGTCAGCAGGTCAATGTGTATGGCCCGGTTCTTACACTTGAAATGCAGGCTGAGACGCAGCGTGCGCATGACCTGGGCATCCCGGTCATATTTGACCAGAAGCGGCTGGAAAAGACACGGCCCCGCCCCAAGCGGGGGCGGGCCAGATAGGAGGAGAGCGTGGCAGAGATTCAACAAATCACAACAGATGACCTGCGGCGCATGGATGGACAGGAGGGCCTGATCCTCCAGGGCTGCGGCGGCAACCTCCGGGAGTGGGTGGACGGGATCAACGACCTTCTGACGGAGGCGGGTATCCTGCTGGACGGCAGCCGGTTTGAAAACGTCTCTATGTTTCAGCATCAGGGGCTGACCAACCTGCTGTTCCCCTTTGATCGCGTCAAACTGGATGTGGGGAAACTGGCCACGTGGCGCCTGCAGACCCACGCGCAATTTGGTGGCACCTGGCTGAGCGACTATGTCCCCAATCAGCTGGGCGGGTACCTTGTGGAGCAGAAAAAGCCCTCCATGCGCTTGGAGGGTCAGGACGGGAACATTTTCAACATCCTGGGGCGGGCCTCCCGCCTGCTGAAGGAAGCAGGTCAAAAGGGCCAGGCGGATGAGATGTTCCGCCGTGTCACCAGCTCCGGCAGTTATGAGGAGGCACTCCACATCATCAGCGAATATGTGGACACCGAGCTGTCTGACTACACACCTTCTCCAAAATCCCATCAAAAGAAGAAAGGAAAATACGCCTATGAACGATAATCCCAAGTGGGAAATCATCCAGGGTGATGCCCTGCAGCTGCTTCCCAATTTTGCCCCCGGAACCTTTGATGCCGTCATCACCGATCCGCCCTACGCCTCCGGGGGGCGCACCCAGGCGGAGAAGAACAAATCCACCGCCAAGAAGTATTCCAGCATGGGCGACCACGCGCCCCCGCCCTTTGATGGGGACTCCAAGGACCAGAGATCCTGGACCCGCTGGGCGGCGGAGTGGCTTGGCGACGCCCGGAAGCTCTGCAAGCCCGGCGCCCCGGTGTGTATGTTCATTGACTGGCGTCAGCTCCCTGCGGCCAGCGATGCCCTCCAGTGGGCGGGGTGGATCTGGCGCGGCACCGCTGTCTGGGACAAGGGCAACAGCCGGCCCCAGAAGGGCCGGTTCCGGCAGCAGGCGGAGTACATTGTCTGGGGCTCCAATGGTGATATGCCCATCAGCCGCCCGGTGCCCTGCCTCCCCGGTGTATTCAAGTACGGCAATCCACAGAACCGCATCCACCTGACGGAGAAGCCACTCCAGCTCATGCGGGACATCGTGAAGATCACCGAGCCGGGAGGCCATATCCTGGACCCCTTCGCCGGCAGCGGTACTACCGTGCTGGCCGCCGTGCTGGAGGGCTACACCGCCACCGGCATCGAGGTCACGGACGAGTACGCAAGGCTGGCCAGAGAGCGGATCACGCGGGAGCTGGAGCCGTGTGCGTGAATTGCGGGGACTGTCTGGGAAAAAGAGTGGATAGATCGGTGGAGGTGAGGTATTTTGTGGGCAAGCCCGCAAAAGGGAGGTGAGACAGATGAGAGTTGACATGACCTTTGACCAACAGAAAGTGGAGCAGCAGGGCTACACCTTGGCTGCCGTGCGGCAGACGGTTCAAAAGAACTTCGCGGCTCATGGCCTGCACTGTGTTCAGAATGGCCCGGTGCTTTCCTGTGCAGATTGTGGCAGCGCGGATGACTTTGCCGATTTATGGGCGGTTATCATGGCGCTGCTGCGGACAGAGTGGTTCCCTGACCTGGCCTCCTCCTGCGTTTGGCAGGATGACAACGGCGCACAGGAGGATCTGCTGGCCCAGGCGGGAAAGCTCCAGGGATGGAAGGTGACCTGATATGGCCAGCAGCGGAAGCCGGAAGCAGATTACCTTCGACTTGCGTCAGGAATCCCTAAAGAAATACTATCCGCATTCCTTAACGCAAGCCTACTACGACATCCGTCGGTTTATGGAGAGCCATGGCTTTGAGCACCGGCAGTCCTCCGCCTATGTCTCCCTGGACAAAATGACGACCCTGGATGTGGTAAGTCTGGCGGAGCAGCTGGCAATGGCGCTCCCCTGGCTGAGCCGATGTGTCAATGAGATCGACGTGGCCAATATCGGGGTTCAGCACAGTTTGAAGAAGGTGCTGGAGAATGCCTCTCGTCCCCTGTCTGTGGAGCTGGAGGCACTTCCTCTGGAGGCGGCCGCTCCGCGGCCAACACACTCAGGGCATCTTCATGCCGGAAAGCGGCATTCTGCAATGGAGCGGTGACCCGTCTGGAACACAGAACTGTTTGTGTCCCGTTTCCCCTTGCGTAAATATGTGGGGGCCGATATAATGAGGGAGAAAGGAGGGACAGCGCATGGAGCAAGCGTATGTATTGCGGCTATACGACACCGACCTTCTGTCCTTCTCTCTGTCTGAGCAGGGTATTGAGGGCCTGAAAGCGCAGATCCACAGCATCGACGAAGAAGATCGGGCACTGTTCCCCCTGGACCTGGAGCTGACGGACGACGGGCTGGTGAAATGGCTGCAGCGGCGGGTGATCCCCAAGAACCGCGCCTATGTGGCGGAGATTCTGAAAACCTATGGCCTGAGTGTCAACGACACCAAGGGCATCATCGACGTGTGCAAGGGCCTGTCCCTGAACGACAGCTATTGGGTGGTGCCCCAGGGTTTTACCGGGACATTTGCCCAGTACAATCTATATGAGAACCGCTTCTCTGAGATCCTGTCCCTGGTGGCCTACACCGGCATCGGACAGAGCGACGCGGCCTTTACCACCTCGCCGGAGCTGACCACCAACGGGATGCTCCCCAAGGCATGGCGATTTATCGAGGGCGAGGGCATCTATCTGTACAAAGGCGGAACCTTCGGCGCGGCCAACACCGGGAATGAGCCGTACAGCGAGTTTTACGCCAGCCAGGTCGCCCAGGCCATGGGCCTGGATGCGGTGGCCTACGAGTTGGAAAACTGGAAGGGCATCCTGGCCTCCCGCTGCAAGCTGTTCACGGATATTAACACCGCCTATATCCCGATCGGTCGCATTGTGCGGGAGGGTGGCCTGAAAGCCTGCCTGGAGTATTACCGGCAACTTGGACCGGAAGCCTATGAGCAGATCAAGAGTATGCTGGTGTTTGATGCGGTGATCTATAATGAGGACCGACATTTCGGCAACTTCGGCGTCCTGCGGGACAACCACACCGGGAAGGTCACCGGCGCGGCGCCTGTGTTTGACAATGGGATGTCCCTGTTCAACTTCGCCATGCCAGAGGATTTCCAGGATCTGGACTCCTATGCCAAGACCCGTGGGACGGCCTACAGCGTCAGTTTTGAGAGTGTCTGCCAGGAGGTCATGGGACCCATCCAGGCCCGGCAGCTGCGAAAGCTCATCGGCCTCACCTTCCACCGCCATCCCCGGCTGAACTGGCCGGAGTACCGCCTGGAGGCTATTGAACGCCATCTGCAGAAGCGGGTACGTCAGCTCTTGGAGCTGGCGCCGGAGTTAAGGCGGAGGCAAGAAATCAAGCAAAGAGACCTGGAGAGGTAAGCGCAGACAGAGAATGCCATTCACAGCGTGTGGTTTTTCCTCGCATATCAAGAGTGAAAATGATGAGGTTTGACAGCACATTGTCTGCGGATTTAGATGGATGGCAGCGCCTTCCTGTGGTATATTGAAGTCAAGGACACAGCGAAGAAAAGGAGGAAATGGAACATGGGCCAAAAAGAAATCGAGGCTCTGATCGCGGCAGGCGGCGCCCCCTGTGAGATTTGCGGAGGCCGGATGCTGAAGGTGGATGGCTGCACATGGCCTGGGGTATATTCCAGAGGCAAGTATTATAAGCGGATCAAGTATGGCGATGAGGACTTTGCATGGCCTGATGAGCGGTGCCATGACTGCGGCGCGAAGCTGGGACACTACCATCACGCCAACTGCGATGTGGAGCAATGTCCAGTATGCGGCGGGCAGCTGATTGGTTGTAACTGTGAGATTGAATACACGAATGACACTCCAGCAGAAGCGCAATAAATTCAATCATTGCATCTATGACTCTGAAAAATATAATTACAAATAGGAGAAGTAAGGGAATATGGAATCTAAAATCTTTTTAATTTTTTTGGACAATATGGATGCTGGCTGCCAGTTTGTCGGATATGTGCGGAGTGAGGAGGCAGCGGAGAAAGTGTGTGAGGAACTCAATGCTACTACGCCGTGGGACTTTCGTTCTTCCGATTATCAATATCTCGAATTGGACTGCCTGGAACATGAATGATGAGGTGTTTGAAAAATGCCGTCATTCCTGAACGGGAGGCGGATCAAGAGATCAGAGGGGAGAATCGTGGATGACCGGCCATTTTGTTGAGGAACTGATCCACCGTTTTGAAGTGGAACAGCAAAAAAACGACCGCAGTGGCATCTATGCGCTGACTCAGCGGATGATGGCTTACAACTCCAATAAGATCGAGGGAAGCACGCTGACAGAGAAACAGACGGCATCCCTCTTCGACACCGGGACACTGAGCTCTGAAGATGCCGTGATCCGTGCGAAAGACGTGGAGGAAATGACAGGGCATTTCCTGATGTTCAACGAGATGTTGAAAACATACGATCTGCCCCTTTCTCATGAGCTTATCAAGCGGTATCACTATAAGCTGAAGAGCGGTGTTTTTGAGGATCTCGCCAATGGATATCCCGTTGGAGAATATAAAAGCAGGAGAAACATGGTCTCGGATATTGTCACGGCCCTGCCGGAAGAGGTGGAGGGACGGATGACGGAGCTGCTGGAGTGGTATCATACGATCCCCCAGCATACGCTTGGGGACCTGGCAAAATTTCATGCAGACTTTGAGGCGATTCATCCATTCCAGGATGGAAACGGCAGGACCGGGCGGATCATCCTGTTTAAAGAGTGCCTGAAAAACGACATCGTTCCCTTCATCATCCGGGACGGCAGAAAAGTGGAGTATTACCACGCCCTGAATGCGGCGCAGACAAAGGGAGCGTATGGGGCGTTGGAACAGTTCTTCTTGGAAGAACAGTCGGAATATAAAACGTTGGCGGAAGGGTTTGTGGTGCCGATTGAGCGCACCTCAAAACGGAGGCAAAAAGAGCCAGACCAAGAGCGATAACCGTATGGCATGGTGCAATGTATTTGCACCATGCCATTTTTCTATGGGTGCAAATACATTGCACCTGAAAGGAGGTGAAGCCTTGACAGCTCCTATCCAGACGGCGAGATTTGTCTGCAAAGCGGAACGTGTTCGGGAGCTGACGGATGCCCTGACCCATATAATCCGGCAATCCCCCTTCCAGGTGGTCAAGATTATCGAGCTGACCGAGGCGCAGTACCAGCACTATGCCGCACACCTGGGTGAGGAAGCTCCATTTATCACGACGAACCAGACCATCATGGGCACAGATAAGCACGGTGTGACCCGCTGCCTGCTGATAACAGTTCGGAGCCGGAGAGACGGTATCCTCATAGATGCCCAAGGCTATGACTATGCCCGCTACTCAGCCTATATCCGGGACAAATTGCGCCTAAGTCTGCGGGATATTCCGATGGAGCATTACAACCTGAAGCTACGGGAGCGCCAGAAGGGACGGGACAGATGACCCGTCCTTTTCTCTTGCTGGAGAACGCATCTCTAAAAGAACATCCAATCAACCTACCGCTGAGAGACGGCCCCAGCGGGGCCGAGGCCCTCACCGCCTCTGGCGGAGAGGGCGCAAGCATAGCGCGGATGTACATCCGCGCGCTTGCAGGGGTATCCCCCTGACCCCAATGCCGCCTGCGGGCGGAAAGGGCCGCGGCCCTTGGCCGTGGAAAGGAGCGTGACGTTGCGGCATATCGCCAGTGTCAGCTTCGGCAAGGACTCTCTTGCCATGCTGCTGCTATTACTGGAGAAAGGGATGCCACTGGATGAAGTGATTTTTTACAACTCGGAAATGGAATTTCAAGCTATCTATGATATTCGGGATCGGATGAGGCCGGTTCTGGAGCAGCGGGGCATCCGCTTCACAGAGGTGAAGCCGGATGCCCCGTTTTTGTACTATATGCTGGAGAAGCCAATCAACTCCAGAAAAAATGGCTTCCATCACGGCTACGGCTGGTGCGGCGGCCCCTGCCGCTGGGGAACCAAACTGAAAATGAACGCCCTGGATAGTCTAGCGCTGGATGCGGAAAAGCATTATGTTGGGATCGCCGCGGATGAGCTGGACCGCCTGGAAAAGCTGAAAGCACCCAAATGCTCACCGCTGGCCGAGGAGGGGATAACAGAGGCAGACTGTTTGGAATATTGCTATCAGCGGGGATTTTTCTGGGAAGAAAACGACGTCAGGCTGTATGACATCCTGGACCGGGTCTCCTGCTGGTGCTGCAAGAACAAGAACCGGAAAGAGCTGAAAGCGATTTATCAGTATCTCCCCCACTACTGGTCACGGCTGAAGGAACTGCAGGCCCAGATCCCTATGCCCATGAAGCCATACAGCCGCATGGGAGTCCCTTACGGCAATGTGTTTGACTTGGAAAAAGTCTTTGAGCGGGAAATCCGGGAGGAGAGTTCTGTTCCTCTTTCCAAAAGGAGGGCGGCATGAGTCGGCCAGATAGGAATGAAAAGCATCATCTTCACATCGAACTCACGGCACAGCAGTACCAGCTGCTGTGCCGTCAGGCTCAGAAATGCGGCCTGACCAAGCGGGCCTTCCTGGTCCGCTTGATCGAGGGGAGGCCGGTCAAAGCCCGTCCTGCCCAGGAGATCAAGGACCTGCGCACGGAGATCCATCACATCGGAAACAACATCAACCAGATCGCCCGCAGCGTCAACGCCGGGATCGCCAGGCCGGAGGATGCCAAACGCGGGCTGTACCTGCTGGATCAGGTCTATGAGCTGATGTACCAGGTGGCGAAGAAGTAGATGGCAGTCACCAAGATCTTGGCCCGCAAGGGCCGCCTGGATGTGGGGGTCCGCTATGTTCTCAACGGAGATAAGACCCAGGAGCAGATTCTCACCGCGCGCCTGAACTGTGAGCCTGACCGGGAGGTGCGGCAGATGCTGGAGACCAAGCGGGACTATGGAAAGGAGGATGGCGTCCAGTATTACCACATGATCCAGTCCTTCCGGCCCAGCGAGATCACACCGGAGCTGGCTCTGGAGATTGCAAAAGAGTTCGCCTCAGAGCACCTACCCGGTTACCAGACAGTCATCGGCGTCCATGTGGACAAGGAGCACATCCACGCCCACATCCTTTTCAATTCCGTCAACGCGGACACCGGCGAGAAGTATCACAGCAATGCTCAGAGCTACTACCGGCAGATCCGGGCCATCTCAGACCGGTTGTGCCGGGAGCATGGTCTCTCTGTAATCGTGCAGGGGGAACCCTCCAAAGCGGTGAGCTACGTTGAATGGCTCCGCCAATCCAGAGGTCAGGCCACCTTCCGCAGTCTGCTGAAGGCGGATCTGCGGGAGGCCATCCAGGATGCCAACGACTTGGGCCACTTCTTCCTGCTCATGGAGCACAAGGGCTATGAGATCCGCCACGGGAACCGGCTGGGCTTCCGCCTGCGGGGACAGGAACGTTTTCTCGTTCCCGGCAGGAAAGATCCATTGTTCACGGAGGAGGGCATCCGTGCCGCCATCCAGGGGAACCTGTCTGCCATCGAAGCGGGGCGGCGGCCTGCCATCCTGCCCCGGACAGTCTATCGACCCTACACACCCCATCCCAAGTACAAGGGCTTTCTGGCCCTCTATATTCATTACCTCTATTTGCTGGGGAAGGTTGGGCAGCGGCAGTATCCGCCTCGCATGACGCCCCAGCTCCGGCAGGAGGTAATGAAAGCCGAGCGATACCGGGAGCAGTTTGCATTCCTGCGGGAGAACAATATCGTTGGCCCTGATGATGTGATGGCCTTCCTTGCCCGCACAGAGGAGACGCTGTCCAGCTTGACCAAACAGCGTACCATCTTCAACGTGCGGAAAAAGAGGCGGAAGAGGCTGTACTCAGCCCTGGCGGACGCGGAGGCTCTGGCTCCGGTCAGGGAACTCTATGAGGATGGCCTGTCCGGGATGGAGGCGGAGTTTGCCCAATACCTGGAGGCGGTCTCCACCCTGGAGCAATGCGGAATCCCCCGAGAGCAGCTGATCTCGGAAAAGGCGCAGGTGTATCAGCAGCTGGCGGAACTCAACCGTCAGATCCGCCAGGAGCGGAAAAAGCTGGCCCTGTGCCGGGAGATTTTAGACCGGATACCTCAGATAGAAACGGAACTTCAGAAAGCAGAAGTGAGAGAAAAGGAGGTGAGAAGCGATGAATATCGGAGGCGGTGAAGCCGCCGATCAGCTGGTGCGTATGATGCTGACCGGCACAGAGGCAGCCGTTCGGTTATCTGGCTCGGCCTTGAAAAATATGCTGGCCCTCAGCTTGGCCCTGGCCAAAAACCATAAGCGGATTTCCGGTAAGATCAATCTGGGAAAGATGCTGCGGGAGACACGCGATCTGCGGCAGTTTCCCATGACCCTGGAACAGTATCATCAGTTTCAAAAGCTGGCAAAACGGCAGAAGCTGCTGTACTCCTCCATCCATGACCGGGACGGCCATGGGAAGATCATCGATGTGATCCTGCCGGTGACGGAGCTGGACCGGGCAAACCAGATCTTTGAGAGGATGCTGTATCAGGAACCATCCCGGCATCCGGAGCGGCAAGGGCCGCAGGAGGCGGAGAAGACCGCTCCCAGGCGCCAGGAGCAGCCAGTACAGGAGGAGAGGCAGGAGGGCGCTCAGAGCCGCCAGAAGGGCCCTGTGGCCCAGCAGCAGGCGCAGAGGCCAAAAAAAGATTTTCGGTCGGAACGAGACTCGCACGATACAAGAACCAGCTCCTCTACACCCAGAGAGAGCGGGAGTACCGGGATGACGCCTGAGCGTCCCTCCGTCCTGGAGAGGCTGAAGAGCTACCGGGCGCAGCTGGATCGGAAGTCCGCTCCGGCCAGACAGAAAACAAAAAATCACCATAAGACACGATAATACCGTCAACGACCAGACAGGCGTTCCTACCCAACGGGGGTGCTGGAGAAGCTCCGGCACCCCCTGGCTTTTTTCGTTTTATCAGAGGAGATGATCGCTGCTGCAGCAACCACCAAAAGCCAACAGCCTGCTTGCCTGGCTGTTTCTCTATGTCCCCGTTGCCTGGGCGGCCCTGCTTCTTGCCCAATCCCTGGGCGGAGGCTTGCCGGATATTCTGACCCACCTGACGGAAGCTCTGAAACACCCCTTCCAGATTCGCTGGACAGAGCACAGCTTCGCATCCATCCTGGTCTGCTCCGGACTCTACGTCATGGGCATCTGCCTGTATCAGTCTGAGCAGGGCCGGACACGGGATGGGGCAGAGCACGGCTCCGCTGCCTGGGCATCCCCCAAGCAGGTCAATGCAATGTTTGCCCAAAAGCAGAACAAGATCCTCACCCGTCAGGTCCGCCTGGGCCTGGACACCCACAAGCACCGGCGCTCCCTGAATGTGCTGGTCATCGGCGGCAGCGGCGCCGCCAAGACCCGCAGCTATGTGAAGCCCAATATCCTGGAGGCCAATACCAACTATGTCATCACGGACCCCAAGTCCGAGGTCCTGCTGGCCACCGGCGGCTGGCTGGAGAGCCAGGGCTATGACATGCGGGTTCTCAATCTGGTGAATCTGGAGCAGTCAGACGGCTACAACCCCTTCCGTTACCTACGGGACGAGAAGGACGCCCTGCGGCTGGTCAATAACCTCATCCAAGCCACCACGCCAAAGGGCAGCCATGAGTCCGACCCCTTCTGGACCAAGGCGGAGACCGCGCTGTTGCAGGCCATCATCCTCATGCTGTTTCAGGAGGCCCCAGAGTATGAGCAGAACTTCTCCATGGTCATGCGGGTGCTGGAATACGCCGAGGTGAAGGAAGAGGACGAGGAATATGTCTCGCCACTGGATTTGTTGTTCCAGGCCATAGAACGGGAGAACCCCAACAGCGTGGCTGTCCATCAGTATAAGGTCTTTAAGATGGCTGCGGGAAAGACCTCCAAGAGCATTCTGGTCTCCACCGCCGTCCGCCTGGCCCCCTTCAACCTGCCCCAGATCCAGGCCATCACCGACCACGATGACATGGACCTCTACACTCTGGGGGAGAAGAAGGTGGCCGTTTATGCCGTGATCCCAGACAACGATAACACCTTCAACTTTCTGGTGTCCCTGCTCTATTCCCAGGCGTTTCAGACCCTCTACTACAGCGCCGACCAGATCCACCACGGAGCCCTGCCCCGCCACGTCCACTTCGTGCTGGACGAGTTCGCCGCCATGCCTCTGCCGGGCTTCACCCGGGAACTTGCCACCATGCGATCCCGGAATATCTCCGCCAGCACCATCATCCAGAACATGGCCCAGATCAAGGAGTTGTACAAGGACTCCTGGGAGACCATCCCCGGCAACTCGGACACCATCCTGTACCTGGGCGGAAACGAGGCCAGCACCCACAAGTACATCTCGGAGGCTCTTGGGAAAGCCACGATTGATACACGCACGCATGGACAGACCAGAGGGCGGTCAGGCTCCTACTCCACAAACTTCCAAATGAGCGGCCGGGAGCTGCTCACTCCGGACGAGGTGCGCGGCCTGGACAACCGATACGCCATCCTATTCATCCGGGGCGCCAGGCCCGTCATGGATCTGAAGTATGAGCTGACCGACCACCCCGCCATCCGCCACACGGTGGATGGCGGCGGACCGCCCTATATCCATAAAGGCAGACACAAGCCAGCGTTCCAAGGCATCCCGCTCTTCCAGGCATTTTCCGCTGGCACATCTGATGAAGAAAAGGAGAATTCTGCATGAAAAATGATCTTCACAACCGCAGATTTGAACGCCGCGCACAGAGGGCATACGCTGTGTTTGCCTGCCTGGTGGCGGTCCTGACACTTACCGTCATGCCTGCCATGGCAGCGGACGATCCGCTGGCCGTGGTGGATAATCTCTCCGAGTTTGTCTTTTCCCTGATTCGAGCCATTGGCCTGATCCTGCTGGGGTGGGGCATCGTCCAGGTAGGTCTCTCGTTTCAGTCGCATGACCCCTCTCAGCGATCCAACGGATTCCTGACCCTGGCAGGCGGCATCGTAATCACCTTCACCAAAGAGATCCTCACCCTCATTACCGGCTGATGTTCAGGAGACAAACGATTCACCCGCGGCACCTTGCGGGGCCGCGGGTGGGGAAGGAGGTGTGGTAAATAGGAAGCGGAAACTGGATCGTGGACAATCTTAACTCCGCCCTGACCACCTGGAACGATAAGCTGGCGGAGCTCTGGACGCTCATCAGCACCAGTCCGGAGAGCTTCAAGGGCGGAGGCGTCTGGACAGTGATCCAGAACATCAATGGGGCGCTCCAGGCAGTGGGGTATGGCCTGCTGGTGCTTTTCTTTGCCGCCGGCGTGGTCAAGACCTGCGGCAGCTTTGCCGAGCTGAAGAAGCCGGAGATGGCCTTTCGTTGCTTTGTCCGTTTTGTACTGGCTCAGGCCGCAATCGGCCATGGGATGGAGTTGATGATGGCGCTGTTCAATATCGCCCAGGGCATGGTGTCCACCATCATGTCCTCCTCCGGTCTGACCGCTGTGTCAGCCACCGCCCTGCCAAGCGAAATGGTGACCACCATTGAAAGCGTGGGATTTATAGACAGTATCCCTCTGTGGGCCATCACCCTGCTGGGCTCTCTGTTTATCTGGGTGCTCTCTCTGGTGATGATCCTCACTGTCTATAGCCGTTTTTTTAAGCTCTATATGGCGACGGCGATTGCCCCCATCCCCTTGGCCAGCTTCGCGGGACAGCCCTCCAGCAGCATTGGCGTGGCCTTTCTGAAAAGCTACGCCGCCATCTGCCTGGAGGGCTGTGTGATTGTACTGGCCTGTGTAATTTTCTCAGCCTTTGCCTCGTCGCCGCCCGCCATCACGGACAGCATTCTGGCGCCGGCTACCATTGTGTGGAACTACATCGGAGAACTGATCTTTAATATGCTGGTTCTGGTGGGGGCCATCAAGATGAGCGACCGGCTCATCCGGGAGCTGATGGGACTGGGCTGACCTCAATCCCACAGCCCATCGGTGCTGACAGCGGACTCGCCGCTGGCCCTGCTCTGCCGCACTCGGCTGGCCAGCTCGTGCGCTGCGGCTCGTTCTGCAAGCTGTTCGTCCAGCCACGCATAGGCTTTCCGAATGGCAGTCACTACCCAAGACAGAGCGGACAGCCCTACCAGGACAAAGAATATGCCGTCTGCCAGCGCGGTATGGGTCTGGTACCAGCTGTGGAACACTGTGAGCATTCCCAGCGCGTATAGGATCGGAATTCCCAGCCGGAGCCGGATCGCCAGCCGGAGCAGAATGGGCAGGAGGAACAACCCTGCCACCAGGAACAAGTACAGCATTGCCACGACCTCCTTCGTCTGGTTTGTGGCATCTTACCATACGCGGACAGCCCCTGCAAGGTGTGTCTGCCGATTTCTGAAATAGGAGGAACTGTGAAATACGAAGAATTTGACCAGCAGATCCGGGAGATGATTCCTCAACCATCCGCAGCAATCACTGATGCCCTATACCGGATGGGCGTGGAGGCGCTGGAGGACAGGCCGCAGGACCTCCTGATCGCCTTTGAATTCATTTCCCGGTATTTTAGCGTGGATGTGCTGCAGGGAGTCTATGAAATTATCCAGCATGGTTCTGCCGTACTGCCGAATGAATTGGTAGCTGCCGCCGTCTTTTTACAGACCGGCGACACATCTGAGCACATGGCCCAGATGGCAAAGAATGGGGAGCTGATGTGCTTTTACAGTCCAAGAGAAAAAGGAGAAATCAGCCCCTTGGCCATCTGCTCTGTTCTGGAAGCCGGAAAAAAGGTCAATTATTTCACTACAAAATTCGGGAAGTTTACGCCAAAGGATATCCTGGCTCGGGCCAAGAGATTTGCCAAGCAGCAAGGAGTCTCTGTCACAGGAGCACTTGAATGTATTTCTCCAGAAGGAGAGGTGAGCACGGGCTTATATGCGGCGCGGAATGTCCTTGCCAGGCAGTGGACCAAGATGACTACGGCATTGGACACGATCTTTGGAACTTGTCCTGCTGTTGCTGCCCGCGTTACCTTTGATGCAGATCGCGGACATACTGCGGTAGAGTATAATCCCCTTTGGCAAAAAGCACACATGGCGCATGGACAGATCGCACATCGGGAAAAACAATCGAAACCCTTTTGCCGAGAGAGGTAGGTGATATTCTGGAGGTACGCATCAACAAGGAGGTCCGTGACTATCAGGAGAGCCTGTTCTTTGGGCTCTCCCTGCGGCAATTCCTGTTCGCCCTGCTTGCCGTCGCTGTGGCGGTGGGCGTTTACTTTGGGCTTCACACTGTGGTGGGCAATGCGGACGTGGGCTGGCTGTGTGTGCTGGCCGCCTTTCCCTTTGCCATCTGCGGCTTTTTTACCTATAATGGCATGACCTTTGAGCGGTTCCTGATCGCGGTGATCCGCTCGGAGCTTTTATATCCCCGGCATCTTGTGTTCAAATCGGACAATCTCTACGCAAAATTGATGGAACACACTTCGATGAAGGAGGATCTCAAGCTTGATTAGAACCCTGCAAAACACCATCAAACAGGACAAGGAATGTTTTGCGGTTCCAAAATCAGTACAGGAAGCCATTCCCATCCACCGCCTCTGGCCGGATGGGATTTTTCAATTCGGCACGAAATATTCCAAAACCATCCGTTTCTCGGATATCAACTATGCCATCGCCTCCAAGGAGGACAAGACCTCCATGTTCCTGGGCTACTCCGAGCTGCTCAATGCCCTGGACACCGGCTCCACCACCAAGATCACCATCAACAATAAGCGGCTCAACCGGGAGAACTTCCGGCGGGAGATCCTGCTCCCCCGGCAGGACGACTACCTGGATGGCTACCGGGCGGAGTACAACGCCATGCTCATGGACAAGGTCACCGACTCCTCCAACAGTGTGGTGCAGGAGCGATACATTACCCTGTCCGTCCACCGGAAAAGCATCGAAGAGGCCCGCACCTTCTTTGACCGGGTGACCGCGGACGTGACCTCTCGCCTGAACCACCTGGACTCCCACTGCGAAGAGCTGGACGCGGTGGAGCGGCTCCGGGTGCTCCACGACTTCTACCGTACCGGGGAAGAGACAGAATATCACCTGAGCCTGCGGGATTGTATGCGGAAGGGAGTCTCGTTCAAGGACGCCATCTGCCCGGACAGCCTGGAATTCAAGCGGGATCACTTCCGTATGGGGGAGAAATATGGACGGGTCCTGTTCCTCAAGGAGTACGCCAGCTACATCAAGGACTCTATGATCAACGAGCTGACGGCCCTGAACCGCACCATGATGCTGTCCCTCGATGTGATCCCTGTCCCCACCGACGAGGCGGTGCGGGAGATGCAGTCCCGCCTGCTGGGCGTGGAGACGAATGTCACCAACTGGCAGAGAAGGCAGAACAGCAACAGCAACTTCTCCGCGGTGGTGCCCTACGATCTGGAGCAGCAGCGGAAGGAAACGCGGGAGATGCTGGACGATCTGACCACCCGTGACCAGCGGATGATGTTCGCTGTGGTGACTCTGGTGCATCTGGCGGACAGCAAGGAGGAGCTGGACAGCGATACCGACGCCCTCCAATCCATTGCCCGCAAGCACCTGTGCCAGCTCTCCACTCTGAGCTGGCAGCAGGCGGACGGTCTTGCAACCGTCCTTCCCCTGGGCCTGCGGCGGATCGACGCCCTGCGTACCCTGACCACCGAGGCCCTGGCTGTCCTCATGCCCTTTAAGGCCCAGGAGGTACGGGACCGGGGCGGTGTGTATTACGGCCAGAACGTCATCAGCAAGAACCTCATTATTGCCAACCGGAAGGAGCTGCTCAACGGCAATGGATTTGTGTTGGGTGTGTCCGGCTCCGGAAAGTCCTTTATGGCAAAACAGGAGATGGTGGGGGTGACGTTGGCGGACAATGGCCGAAACGGGGAGCGGCTGCCGGATGACATTATCGTCATTGACCCAGAGGCGGAATACCGCCCACTCATCGAGGGGTTGGGCGGCGAGGTCATCAGCATCTCCGCCACATCTCCCAACCACATCAACGCCATGGACATGGAGCAGGGCTACGGCGACGGAGAGAACCCCATTGTGCTCAAGTCGGAGTTCCTGCTCTCCTTGTGTGAGCAGCTGGTTGGCTCTGGCAAGCTGTCTGCCAAGGAGAAATCCATCATTGACCGCTGTACGGCGCAATGCTACCGGGAGTATATCCGGAGAGGGTATCAGGGGAGCGTTCCCACCCTCCAGGACTTCTATGCCGAGCTGCTCCGGCAGCCGGAGGCCGAGGCCCGCGATGTGGCTCTGGCCATTGAGCTGTTTACTGAGGGCAGCCTCAACACCTTTGCCAAGCCCACCAATGTGGACACCAGCTCCCGTATCCTCTGCTATGACATCCGGGACCTGGGCAAACAGCTCCAGCCAGTGGGGATGCTGGTGGTGCTGGACAGCGTCTTCAACCGGATCATCCGAAACCGGAAGCTGGGAAAGAGTACCTGGGTCTATATCGATGAGATCTATCTGCTGTTCCAGCATGAGTACAGCGCCAACTTCCTGTTCACCCTCTGGAAGCGGGTCCGGAAGTACGGCGCCTGCTGTACGGGCCTGACCCAAAATGTGGACGACCTGCTCCAGTCCCACACCGCCCGTACCATGCTGGCCAACAGCGAGTTCCTGGTCATGCTCAACCAGGCTGCCACCGACCGGGCGGAACTGGCCAATCTGCTGAATATCTCCGACAATCAGCTCTCCTACATCACCAATGTGGACTCCGGGCGTGGGCTGATTAAATGTGGCAGCGCCATTGTTCCGTTTATGAACAGCTTCCCCAAGAACCGACTCTATCAGCTGATGACTACCCGTCCGTCTGAGACGATGGCGGCGGCGTGACCGGATGGGGCCGGAGCCCTGCACGGCTTCGGCCTCGCCAGACAGGAGGTGATAGAGATCGAGAAGATCAAGGAGAAGCATCCCAACACAAAGGATCTGAAGGAGAAGGTCAAATCCGTCCCCAAGGAGCTTGTCCACAGGGGACTGGAGGATGGTACAGAGCACCTGCGCCTCCAGTTCCGGGATGCCGCCCAGCAGGGCCGGCAGGACGGCTATGGCGAAGATCGGATCGAGGACACCGCCGCTGGCGGCGCCAGACGGGTGGAACGCGGTGTGGGGGACCTGCTGAAAAGACGAAGAAAATTCGAGGGAGGGCGGACATACAGCACGGAACCGCCCACAAGCGGCAGGGGCGATACTGTCCACGGCCAGACTGTATGGGGGCATCTTGAGCTGTGGGAGGCGGCAGGAAACAGCATCTGCGGAGAGGGCAGAGGCGCTGTGTCTCCGCCAGACGGCGGTAATACGCGTTCGGCCGCACGGCTGGAACATTGCAGTGTCAAAACGAAAGACACTTACATCCAAGGGCAGACTCCTTCTGTCCAGGGGCTATCCAGGGAACAGCGGGAGTTTGCTCAAGAGCGGGGGCGGGCACAGGCAAAGAAGCGGGCGGGGCGTTTTGGGCCGCATTCGGCCCGGAAATACGGCCCAGGAAACGGGGTGGCCACACCCCCTGAGACAACTGGGATCAAGGCGGGGAGTACCGGGAAAGCTGGTGCCCGGCAAGCCACCAGGCAAACGGTCAAGACGGCGGAGAATGCTTCCAGGAGTACCATCAAGACGGCAAAAGAAGCTGTCAAGACTGCCCATCAGGCCGGAACAACAGCGCAGAGGACAGCTCAGGCGGCCATCAGAGCTCCCCAGAGGGCGGCACAAGCCGCCCGCCTGACGGCAAAGACAGCCGCCGTCACCGCCAGATCCGCGGCCAGGGCCGCGGCTGCGGCAGCTAAAGCGGTGGTGGCCGCCGCACACTCTCTGGCTGCCGCTATTGCAGCCGGGGGTTGGGTAGTAATTGTGATTGTCCTGGTGATCTGCTTAGTTGGGATGCTCATTGCCTCGCCCTTCGGTATTTTTTTCGCGGACGGTAGCAACGCCCCGGATGCGGGCTCGCCCTCCGCGGCTGTGGCACAGATCAACGGGGAACTGGCGGATCGCCTGGCCGACCTGCAGGAGAGTGGGACATACGACCGGGTAGAGGTTCGAGGTCAGCCTCCAGCTTGGCCAGATGTACTGGCGGTATTTGCCGCCAAGACGGCGGGAGCGGAGGACGGCGTGGACGTGGCGGTGCTGGACCCACAGCGGGTGAATCTCCTGCGGACGGTGTTCTGGGACATGACTAAGATCACCGCCGCAGCTGAGACCGTGGAGATCCCAGCCGGTGGTAACGCATCAGCCTCTACGGAGAAGGTGCTGATCATCACCATCACTGCCAGGACGCCGGATGATATGCGGGTGTTTTACAGCTTCACGTCGTGGCAGAATGAGGCTCTGGACGAGCTTCTGGCCAATTCAGATATGCTGATGGCACTGGCCGGAGATTTGACCATTTCCAGCCAGGATGCCAGGGAACTCCTGGCCGATTTGCCAGAGGACCTGTCCCCGGAGCGGCGGGCTGTGGTGGAGACTGCCTGCCAGCTGGTGGGAAAACTGAATTATTTTTGGGGCGGAAAATCCCTGGTACTTGGCTGGGATGACCGCTGGGGCACACTCCGTCAGGTCACGGCGGCAGGTAGCCCCACCACCGGCACCTACCGGCCCTACGGGATGGACTGCAGCGGGTATGTGGACTGGGTATTCTATAACGCCACAGGTGGAGAGTACATCATCGGCCACGGTGGAGGCGCTCTCGCCCAGCATACCTACTGCATGAACATCTCTTGGGAGGAGGCGCTGCCAGGCGATCTGGTGTTTTACCCGGATGACGTACACGTTGGGATCGTGGGAGGACGGGACGAGAACGGGAACCTACTGATCATCCATTGTGCCAGCGGTGCCAACAATGTGGTGATTACCAGAGTAGATGGTTTTACCAGTGTAGCGCGCCCTCTCTTATACGATGAGCAGAGCTTGTCAAAATTTGCCTCGGTTTGAAAGAAGAACCATGAAAGGCCCCGCACCATCTTTAGAATGGTGCAGGGCCTTTTTCTCTATTGATTATGGCTATCGATTTTACACACGGTGCTTGTCAGAAGCTGTTATTGGAAAATCATTCATTTATGAGTTTCCCGGACAAGTAGTATTTGTGGGTATCGAACTCCAGGGAAAGGGTGAAATCGCTTGGCTCCTGTGGAAAAATAAACGAACAGAACCTATCACATAAAGTGAATAGTTCCGCAATGTATCGCGTCAGCTCGGAGGGATAGGAAGAACAAAACAGATGAAGATTGACCTCAATAAAATAGGACTTCTGCCAGATATCTATGTCTATTTCATACTTTTGGGAGAGCTCTATTGCCAGAGCAACAAAATGTTTGCCGCGATCAATTCGTTCTGGTATCAGGACGTAAGTGCTTTCTGTCTCGATACGGCGCAGAAATTCATCGAATGATTTTTTTGTGGTCGCTCGTTCCTCCGCGCTTTGTTGAGTATGGATTATCTCCATAGTCTCTGGGGCTGGCGGATATCGTTTTGAATAGACCTTTTTACCGCCTGGCATTCTGACCGCCTCCATTACTTGATGCAGATAAATACACGCTCTTATCCCTGATGTTCCCGTAAAAAGTCCTGAAATAATTCTCTGTAGTGTATCTGATCCTGTAACTGCTCAATCAAGGGAGAAATACGGCGGCGTAGCTCCGATTCCTCTTGGGGTAATATCATAATGTCTGTGTGCTCCTGTACGATCTCCGACTCCCGTACATCGTCAAAGATATCATCTACCAATCCAAGAAACAGACCGTCAGCATCGTAAAAGAAACTGTATTCTCCCTCTATATCCATCCGAACAACGCCAAATTTTGAAGATACCAGAATATCAAAAAAATGGTGATTTTTGATGTATGGACCAAACACCCGCAGGACTTCTCTGATTCGTTCTATCTCTGCGGAGGGGATGGTTACTTTTTTGGGGCGAATGGATTCCTCACGAGCTGCTGCCAACTGTAAAGCAAATATAAGCTCTTCCTGGGACAGCTTTTCATACTGCACGCCAATTTTCTCTTGTGTATTTTGGCACATATCTCCACCTTCCAATCGTGGCTTCAAAATTTCACATCATAGGGATGGGCGTCACAGGGAATTTATAAAAATCTGTTCCGGCCCCTGGAGTAAATAGAATTTGCTCTCCTATTGGAAGATTTGCATATTCTTCGGCGTCTTCTCGTGCATAGTCTGGGAAACATTTCAGGATTGCGTTTTTCAGGGCAGCCGTATTGATTTGCTTAGCCCAGGTCTCTTCCGCATAAGTCAGCAGTTCAAAAAGAGGCAGACAGCTCTGCCCGTATGGATAGAAGTGGTAGGCAAAGTCACTGTTTTCTCCGCCTTCCAAGGCGCTTGGGGCGGAAACTGCCAAGGCCGCAGTATTTTCCCGAACATCCTCAAAAAAGGGGAAGGCAAGTGCCAGGGCCCAGCCGGCTTCCGCTGTTTCCAGCCAGTAAATCCCATTCCATAATTTATCATACTGGAGAATAGGTCCCCATGGGGTTTCTACCGGAACTGGGAATTCTCCGAAATACTCCGGGCAGACCTCCATCCCCCGCACACGGTCTTCCGCCAATGATTCTCCATCCGGCAGCGGGATACCCTGGTCCACAAGGTACTTGTGGATCTCATAGGTTACAACCCATCGAGGCTTATTGAAATAGTCCTCTGTGCTATACATCAAGATTTCAGGAACTTCCTTTGACGGTGTTCCGTAGCCCTTCGCTTCATCTGAAATAGCTGGAGAATTTTTCAATACAACGATATATTCTGTGCAGAAGTGCCACGGTGGCACTGGTCCATTTCGGATTTGGTAAATGCCCGGGCACAGCTCTTCTTGGGTGCGAATAGGACCATACTCCTTTTCATAAGCATAGACATCGAAAGGAAGTTCCTCTTTTATGACCTGACTGGCAGTTGTATTTCCTTTATTAAGATCGTTGGACAGTTGTATCATATTCTTCCCTCCTAAGTAAGCGTTGTCGGACTGCGTTCAATTATAGAGGCCGCGGCTTAAATGGTGAGAAAAGCTGTGGGACATCCAGTTCAATTCGGAGATCCCGAATTAGCCGCATACGGGTCGTTTGAATGTGCCGCTGTAGCCGTACACGGTCCCAGCCCAGCTCTTCACAGATACTACCATAGCTGCGCCCTTCCAGACGCTGACGGAGGATGTACAGGTCCTTCTGTGTGACGTAGCCCCTGATAGATCTGGCAGGAAGCTTGCCTCGTTCCCAATCTAGCTGGCAAAGCTCGTCATCGGATGGCAACTCTTGTAGCAATTCCGACAGTTTGGTGTAACCTGTCATTGTTTGACTGATATGGAGCAACCGGCGAAGTGCAGGAATATCAATATCGATGTAATTTGGTACTCCAGTCAGCAGACAATTTCGCGTCCTGCGTGACCAATAGGCTACCTGGCTGATGGATGCTTGGAGTTTATCCGCAATTTCACTCAATTTAAATCCTTCTAGCCGAAGATTCAGCACCTCTAATCCAAACTTTGAAATGCCGTTGTTCACAGGATGCTTTGGATTGAAAAACAGTTTGGAAAGAATATCGTCAGACGGGATATTACGCAACAGATCCGAAAAATGAATGGCTTCCCCATGTGCTGCTTTTTCCAATAGTTGATCCATATTCCCCTTCTTTCACACAGAGACGCGACGAATGTTCATAAAATGACTTGGTTGTTAAGATACAATTAAAGGCAATTTACGATGTATAAAAAAGCCTCTATAATCGCAAGAAAACAGAGGTGGTTTAATGGGAACTGAGAAGAGCACTTTAGCGATTGAGATTGGACGCCGCATTGCGGAGCGGAGGAAGCAGCTTGGACTGACCCAGGCCCAAGCTGCAGAAAAGGCTGGTTTGACCCAGCAGTTTTTCGCCAGCGTTGAAACAGGTGCAAAAAATATTCGCGCAGAAAGCATTATTAAGGTGTCTCGGGCGCTGAACATCAGTGCGGATTTTTTGCTGACAGGAATTGTTACGGATTTGGACCGTCATCAGGTAATGAAAATGCTGGAGCCTTTGGATGAAAGACAGTTTCTGGAGATTCAAAATATCATCCGAGATATCCTGAAGTTCGGCGGATGTCCACCTGAAATCTGACGCGTGCAGAACCCTTATTACCGCTTAGAAGATTATCCGCAAAGTAACCAAAATTACTGTATGAATAACATATATTATAATTATATCAAATGGAACATCCTCAATCAAGTATATAAAATAGTAAGCGGAGGGGGATGTTGTGACAGAAGAATTTTCTGAATACTATATCAATATCGTCCTGAAAGTCTCATATTTTCGTAAGAAGGCAGGCTTAACGCAAGAACAGCTTGCAGAGAGAATGGGTGTGGCAACATCCTTCATTGGGCAGATCGAGGCCCCGAACATTGTGAAGGCTATCAGCTTAGACACGCTCTTTCGCATTGCAAAGGTATTGGATGTAATGCCATATAAATTTTTGATTATGGATTGATGGCATAACTGTTATTGCCATTATATCTTACCATTTCCGAAAAGTCCATAAAAAGTCTATCCGATTATGAACAAACAGGTAAACTGAAGACGATACTTATGGACAGGGGTGTGCAGAGATGGATACGCAAAAACTAGTCTCTATGCGCATTCAACAACTCTGTGCAGAGCATGGATATAACATCAATTCTTTGGCCCGGCAAGCCGGTATTCCTCCTACGACTCTTAAAAATATCATTTATGGTAAAAGCCATAATCCGGGCATTGTGACGATCAAACTTATCTGCGATGGCCTTGGGATATCAATTTATGACTTCTTTGATAACAGCCAATTTAAGAGTAAAATTCCAGAGGACGTAGACTGAAGCGGGAAGGCTGTGTATATTTTCGAAAAAAGTTTACTGGAAGCTCCCCATGCCTTTCAAGGACATGGGGAGCTTTTGATTTGAATTCATGCAGAACCTTCATATAATCCTACATCTCTGATTACATTTGTGGATTCCATATTTTGTTTCCGCAAACGGGTTTACCCCTACCGCCGGGTGGGAGTCGATTCCCTGTAAATCAATCAGCGAACCCGATAACAGAAAGTGGCGCGTATGCTGTATTACTCCATCCTCAGAATCTTACGACATCGTGATTTTTTGCGCGAAAGCGTCCACGTCGGCCTTGGCGGCCTGCATGAAGAGGTAGGTGTCGCAGGAGTAGCCGATGAACTTCACGCCCAGATCACGCCACTTCATACCACCCTCCACGGTGTCGGCGAAGCAGCCAAGCTTCACGCCCTTGGCGTTGGCCTTGGCGATGATGCCCTTGATGCACTCCACCACCTCGGGGTGGTCGATCTCGCCCACATGGCCCAGGGAGCTGGACAGGTCATAGGGCCCCACGAACACCACGTCCACGCCGGGGACGTCCAGGATCTCGTCCAGATTCTCCACGGCCTTTCTGCCCTCAGCCTGCAGGATCACCACTGTGTCCTGCGCCTTGGAGAAGTATTCGCTGCCGGGCACGGCGCCGAAGCCCGCGGAGCGGACGAACCGGCAGGTGCCGCGGGTGCCCACGGGAGAGAACTTGGCGGCGGAGACAGCGGCGCGGGCCTGCTCTGCCGTATCAATCTGCGGGATCATGATGGCGCCGGCCCCCACATCCAGGGCCTGATCAATCCAGATGTCCGTGCCGCGGGGGACCCGGACTACCGGGCACACGCCCGCCACATTGGCGGCGCGGATCAGATGGGGAAGGGTCTGAAAGGTGGTGGTGCCATGCTCCATATCCAACAGCACAAAGTCATAGCCGGCATAGCCGGCGGCCTCCACAAAGGCAGGGTCGGTACCGATCATGAAGGGACCCAGAGCGCCTTTGTCGGAATCCATGGCAGCCTTGAACCGGGCCACGCTATCCATGGTGGGCATATTCACAGAATACATTGAGATCATCCTTTCTTGCGGGCCCGCGGCAATCTGCCGCGCGACCCTATTTTTCCATTCTATCTTCCGGAAAGATTTGTCAACCAGCAGCCGGAAACGGATCAGGGATTGTACTGGGTATCGTAGTCCCAGGGGGCGCCGCCGCAGAGACAGCCGCCGTCGATGTGGTACGCCTGGCCGGTCATGTAGCTGGAAGCATTGGAGGCCAGCAGGATCGCCATGCCCACCAGCTCTTCGGGGCTGCCGGGACGCTTCATGGCGATGCGCTCCCGCAGCCAGGGCGCCCGGGTCGGATGGTCCCAGGTAACCTGCGTCAGGTCGGTCAGGATATGGCCGGGGCTGATGGCGTTGGCCCGGATGCCATATTGGGCGAACTCAATGGCCATAGCCCGGGTCAGAGCTACCACGCCGCTCTTGGTGGCGCCGTAGACAGAGCATCCGCCCAGCATCCCCTCGTCGTTGTGGGAGCCGATATTGATGATGCTGCCGGTGCGGCGCTTGTACATCTCCCGGGCCACCGCCTGGCTCATGAAGAACAGGCCCTTCAGGTTGGTGTCCATGATACGGTCATAGTCCGCCTCCTCCACGTCCAGAAGGCCCTCCCGCTTGTTGATCCCGGCCACATTGAACAGCACGTCGATCTTGCCGTATTGGGCTATGACCTCATCCACACAGGCGTGGATGCTGTCCAGGCTGGTGACGTCCAGCTTGTGAAGCGAGGCGGTGCCGCCTTCGGCAATGATCCGGTCCGCCAGGGGCTTGCACTTGGCGGTTGTGCGGTTGCACAAAGCCACCTCCGCTCCGGCGCGGAGCAGGCCCTCACTGATGGCCAGTCCGATGCCGCCGCCAGCGCCGGTGACCACAATGGTCTTGCCTTCCAGGCCGAAGAGAGACGCGAGATAGCTGTCACTTTTGATTGCCATTATCATTCCATCCTTTCCGGAGCTGCTGTTGTCCGCCCTGGAAACGCGGCCGCCCCGGCCATTTGGGCCGGGGCGGGGCGATTCATTCGAAACGCGGACACCGGCAGTCTGTCATGTTATCCTGCGGGGAGGCCCTGCGCCGGAGCGGAGGGAGCCGCCGCGGAAGCTGTGTCTTTTCGTTCCGTATGCGCTTACTCCAGGCCAGCGCCCTTCATGGCGGAGAGGGCATGATCGGTGTAGAGCTTGTAGAAGCCCTTGCGGGGTTCGCGGGGGATGATACCGGCCTTGGAACGCTCCGCCAGAACCTTGGTGGCCTCCTCTACAGAGCAGGGGACGCCGTGGATGCCGGTGAGGTTGATGGTGCGGTTCTCCACGCTGTAGGAGACCAGGTCGCCCTCCTCAATGAAGGCGATGGGGCCGCCGGCGGCAGCCTCGGGGCTGACATGGCCGATGGCGGCGCCGCGGGTGGCGCCGGAGAAGCGGCCATCGGTGATCAGGGCCACAGAGCCGTTGATCCGCTCGTCGCAAACGATGGCCTCGGTGGTCATCAGCATCTCGGGCATGCCGCAGCCGCGGGGGCCCTCATAGCGGATGATGACCACTTCGCCGGGATTAATCTGGTTGTCCACCACCGCGTCATGGGCATCCTCCTCGCTGTTGAACACGCGGGCCACGGCGTTGACCACCTCCCGCTGGTTCATGGCGCAGGCGGAGTACTTCAGCACAGCGCCCTCGGGGGCGATGTTGCCTTTCAGGATGGCCACGGAGCCCTTCTCGGGGGCCTTCTCCACGGGGAAGATCACTTGGTCCCGGGTCAGGCCGTAGTTGGCCAGATACCCCAGGTTCCGGTCGAACCAGTTGTCCTTCTGCAGATCCTCCAGATTCTCGCCCAGCGTTTTGCCGGTGACGGTCATCACGTCCAGATCCAGCATATCCCGCAGCATCCACTGTACCATAGGCACGCCGCCGGCAAACCAGAAGGACTCGGTCAGCTGGGTGCCGGAGGGGTTGATGTTGCCCAGGTGGGGGACCTGGTGGTTGATCTCGTCGAACAGCTCGATGGGCAGGTCATAGCCCAGCTCCCGGGCGATGGAGGGCAGGTGAATGGTGGCGTTGGTGGAGCCGCCGATGGCGCTGTGGACAATGATGGCATTGCGGAAAGCGGCGGGCGTCATGATCTGGGAAGGGGTGATGTTCTTCTCCACCAGTTCCATGATCTTCCGACCGGCATAGCGGGAGTACTGCAGCAGGTCCCGCATGGTGGCGGGCACCAGAGCCGCGCCGGGCAGGGTCAGGCCCAGGGCCTCGGCCATGCACTGCATGGTGGAGGCGGTGCCCAGGAAGGTGCAGGCGCCGATGGAGGGGCAGCCGGTGAGCTTGTAATCCCGGACCTCCTGCTCTGTGATGGCGTCCTTGCGCTTCTGGCGCAGGGAGATGTCGCCGGCCACCAGAGAGGTGGTCATGTTGGGGCCGGGCCGCATGGAGCCGCCGGGCATGAAGATGGTGGGGACATCCATCCGGGCAGCTGCTTTCAGGTGGGCGGGGATGGATTTGTCGCAGCTGGAGGCCAGGATGATGCCGTCCCAGGGCACTGCGGAGGCGTGGACCTCCACCATGTTGGCGATGGCCTCCCGGGAGGCCAGGACCACGTTCATGCCGTCATGGCCCTGGGCGCAGCCGTCACAGATGTCAGTGGCATAGTATTTGGCCGGCTTGCCGCCGCACTCATACACGCCGTAGACCGCCTGCTCCACCATCTGATTTAGATGATAGCTGCCGGGGTGGGAGTCGCCGTAAACGCTCTCCACCATGATCTGAGGTTTGAGGATGTCGGTGTCGTCCCAGCCGGTGCCCATTTCCAGGGAATCAAACTGAGCCCAAAGCATCCGGTCGTCATGGCTCTTTTGAATCATAAAACATTTCTCCTTAATTATATACAACAAAACTGTAGGGGATCTGAAAAGAGGGGAGGCGGCCCGGTCTTTCGACGGGCCGCCTCTCTTATGCCGCGGAGCTTTGCCCTTTCCGGAGGCGGAACTCCATAGCGGCAGGGGTGCGGATCAGTGCAGCAGACCTACGGAGGCCAGGATGAAGACACAGATGAAGCCGATCACACCGGCCACGGCGTCCGGGATGGTGATGTACTTCAAGCCCTGCTTCAGGTCCAGATTGAAGAACTTGCTGACAACCCAGAAACCGGAGTTGGTCACATGGTTGAAAATCAGGGTACCGGCTCCGATGGCCAGAGCGGTGGAGACAGGCTCCAGGCCCAGCAGATCCATCATGGGAGCCACAACGCCAACGGCGGTCACGCCGGCGGTCGTCATGGAACCCACGGCGGTCATCATGATGGCACCCACCAGGAACGGAATCAGCAGGCCGGGCACGCCGGAATCCTGGATCAGCAGAGCCAGATCGTTGATGCCGGGGAAGGTTTTGATAACCTGGGAGAAGCCGCCGCCCATGGCGGTGACCAGCAGGGCGATCAGAGCGACCTCCATGCCGCGGGCGATCCAGCTGTTGAGGACAACCTCACGGAAAGACTGTGGGTCTTTTCCGGTGGCATCCAGGTTGCTCTTGCGAACAGAGGCCTTGTGGGCCAGAGCCAGGAACATGGTGTAGATCACGCCCATGGACAGGGCCACAACCTTATCGCTGGCGATGGCCACTAAGGTGCGGACCATAGCGTCGTCAGGAGTGGACTCGGGAATCAACATGCCAACAAAGGAGCCGCCGGCGATCAGGATGACGGGAATCAGGATAGTCAGGAAGGAAGCGAAGGTGTTGGGCAGATCCTTGTCCTTGATGATCAGATCGCTTACCTCGTCGGAGGAGGTTTCCTTGATTTCCGCGGTGACCGCAGGCACCGCGGGGATCCACTCCTTGGCGGTCCAGCGTTTCAGAATGAGCCAAGTCAGGAAGAAGGTGATGACGGTGATGACAATACCCCAGGAAATCACCATACCCAGGTCAGCACTCAAGGCCACGGAAACGGCCAGGATACCGGGGGTAGGAGGAACCATGGCGTGGGTCAGGTTCAGGCCGGTCTGGGTGAAAGAGGCCATAGTGGACATGGAGATGTGCTTGCGCTTGCCCAACACGTTGGCGATGTTGGAGCAAAGGATGGTGGTAATATCGCCGAACACGGGGATAGACACCACATAAGCCGTCAGGGACGGGGCCAGCTCCAGATTCTTGCCGCGGAAAAGGCGGATGAAGAAGTTGGCGATAGACTTGGCGGCGCCAGTATCTTGCACGCCCATGGCCAGCACAGCGCCCAAAATGATGGGCATACCCAGGCTGCCCAAGGTGTTGCCAAAGCCGGTGGTAATCAAGGTCAGAGTCTCCATAAAGGAGTACCCTTCGGTCCCAAAGATACCCAGGGTAACACCGAAGCCTAATGCTACCACGAACAGGGACATAACGGGATTGAGTTTCACCTTTGTCATGAGCAGCATCAGTGCGATGATGGCAATGACAAGGAGAACCAGGAATCCGATTGCAGACATGGTTGTTGTTACTCTCCTTTCCAAATGTAAGCGACCGGCAGAGCCGGTACTGCCTGATGGCGGACGCCGAAAGAGAGACCGCTTTCAGGCCACACACGAGATGGCACGGTCTGCTCCGGAAAAACAGACTGCCAACCCACAGAATTTTATACAATATTTTTCGACACAAGTCAATTCAAAAATTTGGCGGTGTTCCATGACGGAAATATTCCCTCCTTCTGCGTTTTGGCTAAAGAGCAGGACTGCTTTTTGTTATATGGAGCGAACTGTCAAGATGCTGTTAAATAATCAAAAAAGCCGGTGAAAAAACGGTTATTTGCCAAAAAGCCCAACAGTCAAAAGTTTTTTGTTGCACGTATGCATTCGTGTGGTATATAGTTATATATGCGTGTCAAGAAGGCACACGTGTCAGATGCGGCGGCGCCCCAAGGGGTTCGGAATCTTCGATTGAATCGCAGTTTTGCCGGAGACGGTGTTCAGACCCGGACCGCTGCCGTGAAAACTATTCCAATCAAAAGAAGAGACGCCGTCCAGCGCCGCTGGCCGGTGTCACAAGGAGGAATTTATGGAGCGCAGTGAAAAAATTTTGCAGGGTCTAGGGAACCAGTACTACCGGGCGACGCTGAAGTCCATGGGCTTCACCACGGAGGACCTGAAGCGGCCGGTAATCGGCATCGCCAACGCATGGAGTGAGTGCGTGCCCGGCCATTATAATCTCCGGCAGGTGGCCCAGCGGGTAAAGGATGGCATCTACCGGGCCGGAGGCACCCCCATTGAGTTTGGCGTCATCGGCGGCTGCGACGGCATGGGCCAGGGCCATGACGGGATGCACTACATCCTTCCCTCCCGGGAGCTGATCGCCAACTCCATCGAGTCCATGGCGCAGATCAACCTGTTTGACGGCCTGGTTCTGCTGGGGTCCTGCGATAAGATCGTCCCCGGCATGCTGATGGCCGCTGCCCGGCTGGACATCCCCTGCATCTTCCTGCCCGGCGGCCCCATGGAGGGCGGTGTGGAGTTTGACGGCCGCCAGGCCGACCAGACCTCCAGCACAGAGGCCTACGGCATGCTCTCCGCCGGAAAGATCACAGAGGCGGAGTATGTGGCTCTCGAGGACACCGCCTGCCCCGGCTGCGGCTCTTGCTCCTATCTGGGTACTGCCAATACCATGTGCGCTCTGGCCGAGGCTTTGGGCATGACCCTGCCGGACGGCGGTCTGGCCCCCGCCACCTCCGCCGTCCGTATGATGATGGCTGAGGAGACCGGTGTGAAGATCATGGAGCTGGTGGAAAAGCAGATCACCGCCCGGAAGATCATCACCAACGGCTCCATCCGCAACGCCATCAAGGCGTGCCTGGCCATGAGCGGCTCCACCAACGCCGTCATGCACCTGACGGCCATCGCCCACGAGGCGGGGCTGGACATCAGAGTCCTGGATGAGTTCGACACCCTGTCCCGCACTACCCCCCAGATCGCCAAGATGAATCCCGCCTGCAAGTATAATGTCATCGACTTCTATTATGACGGCGGTGTGCCCCGGCTGATGGAGAACCTGCAGACCATGCTGGAGACGGACGCCATGACCGTCACCGCGCATACGCTGGCGGAGAACATCGCCTCTCACAAATACCGCTATCCTGCCACCGGCCTGGTGAATCACACCATGGACAATCCCTTTGGCTATACCGGCGGCGTGGCGGTGCTGCGGGGCAACCTGGCGCCCGACACCGGCATCACCAAGCCCGGCGCCTTTGACAAGAGCCTGCACCACTTCGAGGGCGAGGCCATCTGCTTTGACTCCGAGGAAGCGGCTGAGGAGGCCATCCTGGCCGGCAAGGTCCGCGACGGGCATGTGGTGGTCATCCGGTACGAGGGACCCAAGGGCGGCCCGGGCATGCGGGAGATGTACAAGGCCATGAAGTACCTGTATGGCCGGGGGCTCAGCAAGACTACGGCGCTGATCACGGACGGCCGGTTCTCCGGCACCAACAACGGCTGCTTCGTGGGGCACATCTCCCCCGAGGCGGCGGAGGGCGGCCCCATCGCCATCATCCATGATGGCGACCGGATCGTCATCGACATTGAAAGCCGCCGGCTGGACCTGATGGTCTCCCAGGAGGAGATCGACGCCCGCCTGAAGGCCTGGAAGCGGCCGGATCCCAAGTTCAAGAAGGGCTGGCTGGGCCTTTACTGCAAGATCGCCGCCTCCGGCTCCGAGGGCGCTGTCCTCAAATTCGACAACCTGTAAGACCGCTTCTTCCGCCTCCCGAAAGAAAGACTTTCGGGAGGCGAAAGCTTTCTGCCCTAGATACCGGCAGTGCGCTCTTTTCCTCCACAAATTCAGAGGTAACAAAGATCTCGGCGACTGCTGTACTATTTTTAAGCCCTGACCATTGCCTCTTCCACCATCATTCACAGTTATAAAGATCTATATCAGGATAAACACAGCCTAGTGAAGAAAAACAATCGTTTATATTAAAGACATTCTGCTGATGACGTGCGGGAAACACCGTATCATGCTTCAGAATCACCGCCTGACTGCTACACTGTAACGGTATCCGAGTAAGGGGATGGTCTCTGCCATCGTTTAGACGCAAGACAGCCGTTCTTACGTTTCAGTGCGATACTCATCGCTGCAATTTTGTCGCGTGGTAGCAGCAAGTGGTTCATCAAAACTACAACAGCTCTCTGCATTTTACCTACCGCGGCAGAGATGCCGGCAGAAAGAATCTGTCCCCGATGTTTCGAGGAAAGATGCTGATTGAAAAAATCCGAATACAGGTCCTACGATGACCTGCTGCTGTTTCTTAATGCGGAAATAGTGGCAAAGGCTCTGGGGGTGTTACCGTCCAGCGGTTACGAATCACTGTACGAGCCGGGCTTCCCGGTGCTGTGCGTCGGCAGACGCATGGTGGTTCCCAAGAAACATTCATCCAGAGGGGTGTGCAATCAAACAGGAGGGGGCGGTTGAAGCGTAACGGCTATCGAGATGGTTTCTTTCTCCCCAATGAGGTGTTCCAGCTGAGACTGACCTACGGAGATCTGGCGGTCTACAGTTTCTTGAAACGATGCACGAATCGCCGGACCGGCCAGTGTTAGCCCGGCGCCAAAACCATTGGGAAAGCAGTGGAGATGAGAGAGAACACGATGCGCAAGTACATCCTTCAGCTGGAAGAGCGGGAACTTATCGTCACCAGGTCCAGTGGGCGGCGCAACGGAAATCTGCTGTTCACCCCCGCCCGATTCAGGAGATGATCGACGAATCCTACGCCCGACAGCTGGAACAGTTAGAGCTGGCTGCGGAGCGTCAGCGGATTGCGAAGCTCATCCAGGAGTGGGAGGCCCCAGCGTGACCGCCTGTAAGCCGCTGTATGACTCGATGCCGGGAAAGGCGGAGTCCCCAGTAGCTTTGGACGGATTTGGCCCGCTTTGGGGATTTTCCGAGGGACCAAAAAGGAGTAAGAGAAAGCCCTGACACCTTTTGATGCCAGGGCGGTCACAACTGTCCGCAATGCGGGCAGTTGCGGGATTTAGAAAGGACGTCGTTCTGGATATGAAATAGAGGAGATGCCTTTTTAACACTGAATTACCCTTATTCCATAGAGCAACAAGGGCCCTCAGAGGCATTGCTGGTTATGTGGGCACAGATATGCCTCTTCAAGAATTGTGGCACTGAAAATGAAGCTAAGGGTTCCAACCAGATAGCCAAGTTGTTACTTTTCTGAAAATCTCCTCCCGGTCCACTGGCTATTGGGCTAGCGTTGTGGTATGGTGTGTCACTGACAGGGAGGCGGCACAATGTACGACTACATCAGGGCTCTGCACGCGGGGGCCTGCCGGGAGCCGGAGCTTCGGAGTACCCGGGTGGAACTGGACCGGGCCCACAGAGTGATTAAAGGGAAATCGGATCAGCAAAACCAGGAAATTCTGTTGCAACTGGCGGATCTGGAGAACGAACTACGGGAGGAGACCTCCCTGACATCCTTCATTACCGGGTTTCCGCTGGGCATGGGGATCACCGGGGAAATCGAGCCCTTCTGATAATTGTGGCCGCAAGCTCTGGCTTTTTCTTTTCCTGTGGTATGTTATGTTGTTGATGAGAGCCCACAGGCTCCATGCATGCGAGTAACCGAGCGAAGGGAGACACTGGTAAGTCATAAAAGGAAGCAATGCCATGGCAAAGAAATGAACCAACGGGGCAGCCACATCAGAAAAAGAAAAGATGGCAGATGGGAAGGCCGGTACACTGCCGGACACGATCCGGAGACCAGCAGGGCCATCTACAAGAACGTGTTGGGCAGAACACCGGCGGAAGCTAAGGCTAAGCTGAAAGCGGCCATCGCGGAAACCAAGAGCTTGTACGTGACTAAAACAAGAACGTACACTGTGGGGGCCTGGATGGACGAGTGGTTCAAAAACTATTATCATTGGGCATCTGTGCATCAACGAGATCCTGAACTCCGCCGGGGAAGGAGAATTCTCCATCGGCGGCGCTGTGGTCTATTCCTCCTATGCCGCCCTGGCCGGCGGCAACCACGTAGGCATTTTGATCAAATCCGCGCCCCGCGAGAAAATGATCCCATATATCCTGCCTGTCCACACAGAGGACATTTATTGGCTGAGATCCGATTCCGAGACCACCTCCATCCGCAATCAGTTCCTGGATGACAAGCACGAGCGCCGGATCACCACTGTGCTGGCACAGGGCAGTACCATCACTGTGGCGGAGCTGCCGGAAGGCATCTCTGCGAAGATCTATCAGTTGGCGGGACTGATGAAGGGCGACTATGAGGACGACATTATCAAGGTCCTGGCGCAACGGGGCAAGGTTGCGCTGGATATGCAGGGCTATCTCAGGGTTCCAGATTCCTCCACTAAAGAGATGGTGTACCACGTCTGGGACCGGAAACAGGAGTATTTTCCCCACATCACCTATCTGAAAACCGATGCCGCCGAGGCGGAGATCCTCACCGGCACATCGGACCGGCGGGAGGCTGCCCGCCTGATGGTGGAGTGGGGCGTCAAGGAAGCGCTCATCACCCACAATACCGAGGTTCTGGTCTATGACGGCAAGGAGTACTACACCTGCCCCCTGAACCCTCTGGGGCTGGCCGGCCGTACCGGCCGGGGCGACACAACCTTCTCCGCTTACATCACCGAGCGGGAGCGGGCAGACATCCCCCAGGCCCTGGCCTACGCCTCCCAGCTGGTGTCGCTGAAGATGCAGACACCGGGGCCCTTTAAGGGCGACCGGGCGGATGTGGCGTCGTTCGCAGACAAGTATTATCACTGAGGGCGTGCCATGGAAGCGATTCCTTACAAGCTGCGTCTCCAGCTCAGCGACGAGATCCCTCAGGAGGGGCAGCGCCGGGTCATGGCCCGCATCCCCGCCTTCGACGCACCGGAGATTGACAACTCTTTTTTCCCTCTCACCGGCGGCGGAAAGACACTGCGGGGCATGGTGCTCAATATGGCGCTGGGGCGTTTCCCTGCGGAAACGGCGGCTTTCCTTCGGGAATGCCCTCAGGCCCGGGATATGGACATCACCTTCAGCAATGAGTTGGATGACGGTTGCTGTCACAGCGACTGCCGGAACCCCTCCGCCGAAATCGCCAGGGCCATCGGGATGAACTACGCCTTCGCTCTGGAGTTCATCGGCTTGGCGGGGCCGCAGGATCCCAAGGGCTAGAGTGACAACACGCTGTTCAGCCGCTGGCCCATCAAACGGGTCTCTGTGCTGCATGTGCCCCAGGGGTTAACTGGTATTTCGACTCGCAAAAGCGCATCGGTGAGCGCGTGGCCATTCTGGCAGTGCTGGATGTGGCAGGTCGGGAGGTGGGCGCTGTCTGCGTCCACCTGGAGAACAAGACCCATGCAGCTGCCCAGACATTGCAGATGCGGGCCCTGCTGGACGCAGTGGACCGTTTGCCGCCGGGGATACCGGTATTCATGGGGGACTTCAACACCAACACCTATGACGGTGCCGGCCTGGAGGCTGCAGGACATTCCATCAGGGAACAGCATCTGGGCATGCCGCCCCGGGATGTGGCCGCCTGCGAGCTACTGCTGCCCGTGGCGGAAGAGGCGGGTTTTTCCTACTGGGACTGCAACGACCTAGTTGCCAGGCCCCGCAGGAAACCCTTGCCTGACGGCGTACTGTAGATGCATCTGGAGTGGATTTTTCTGCGGGGACTGACCTGCCTGGACCGGGGTACTGTGTCCACGGAAGTGTGGGACTGGATCTAGATGCCCCGAGAGTCTGTGCTGCGCCGTTTTAGTCGACCGGAACTGGCGGATTACAACGCTGTTTGGGCGCTGTGCGCGCTTCCCTGAAATGTCTTCCGCGGGCTAGACCGTGCCGGCGGGGCAGCACTGCCAGGACGGCACCCAGAGCAGTGGGGATTAGATGAGGTGCATTTGGGGCAGATGACCAGGCGGTGAGACCTGGTCGAACGTCCGCCGCTTTTCAGCGGCGGACGTTTCATTTTGTGCCGGTGGAGCTAAAATCTCTGTATGACCTAAGTGACTCAAAGGAGCGGACGGCAACGTCCAAGAACGCGGACCACCGTTCCTACGCAGGGAAAAATTGAGCCTGCTGCCACCTCTCAGTGGGCGTATTTTGAAAGACACACTTGAGCTTCTTTCCTTGCATGCGTTACACCCGCCGCCAGCTTGTATTTGCGGTATTGCTTGACCGCAAAGTGGTCAGGCTCACGGGCTTCCAGCTCATCGAACATGACATCCACTGGGTTCTTGAAGGATTCATCGTCCTCTCTGGCTTCTGAGGCATTGATCATTTCAAGGAGCGTGGTAAAGTTTTTCTCCTGTTCCGGTGCCTCGTACCAGATGTAACCGATGAGGGCTGTGTAGTAGAGCTTTTCAGCCTTGACCCAAAAATCTTCGCCGGACTTATCGCCGTCCCCCTTGGTATTGAGAATGATGGTATTGACCAATTTGAGGATGTCCTTCTCGCTGCGGATGTACGCGAACGGGTTGTAGTGCATGGATTTCCGGAAATTGATGGTGTTCAGCGACTTGATGACGTAGCCGCCCTTTTCGAGCATCCTGCCGCATTCCACCAGTACCGTACCCTTTGGGTCGGTGACAACGTAGCTGCTGTGCATCTGCATCAGGTTTGGCTTCACGAAAAAGCGCGTCTTGCCTGAGCCGGATCCGCCGATGACAAGGATATTTTTGTTGCGGGCGTATTTCGGCTGCTTCGGGCGGCTGTTCATCGTCAGATACTCTGTCTGCGTCAGGATGACGTTGTTTGAGAACTCTGGGTCCATGTACGGTTTGATGTCCTCCGGCTTGCCCCATCGGGCAGAGCCGTATTCTTCGCCCTGTCGGAACTTCTTGCGGTTCTTGCCTTTGACGTAGACCGCCAGCTTGAGCAGCGCACCGGCAATCACACCGATGAGCAGATCAACGGGATGAAAGCTGGGCAGCGGATTTGCGAAGGTAGTGCCGAACACGGCAAAGCCGTTTGTCAGCTTGTCGATGAACTCTGTGCCGGGGGCGAGACGAAACACGGCGGCGATCTTATCCGCAAAGTAGAAGGCGAAGACATACGGAAGGTTCAGAAGAATGAGTTTCTTCACATCGGGTTTGTTCACAGCTCCACACCCCGATCCTTGGTCTTGACCTTGACCTTCTCTTTGTGTTGTGCCTTGCTCTGGGCTTTCTCATGATCCAGCTTGTGCCGGATGGACGGCTGTTCCTTCTGCTTGACGGTTTTGGCGGAGAACTCCTTGAAGGCGGCTGTCATCACATCAACGTCCCGCCCCTTGAAGAAGACAAGATAGCTGGGCGGCTCAACGGAAACGTCCTTCTTGAGCGCAAAGTCCAGACCGTATTTACTGGCTGTTCGCTCAAAGGACTTGATGTTGCCGTCCGTCACTTCGATGTTGGAGATGGCGGCGTTCTGGCTCATCAGATGCTTGATGGACTGCTTGCCGCGATAGGTTTTAGGCTGCTTCATCTGCTTCTGCGCCTTCTCGATCTCCTGAACGAACTTGTCCAGAGCCTTTTTCAGCACCTCAGCGGAGATTTTACCGCCCTTGATCATGATTGCAACAACTTTGGTGTTGACTTCATCCTGCATTGCTGCGTTTACCTCCTTTCCTTGGAATGATTATGGGGACTGCTGCCGACGCTAAGGCGGCACAATCCGGCGATAGATGATTTTCATTTACACTGTCCTCCTTTCCGAGCAATGCTCACGATGGTATTCATTAAAGAGTGTCTTCACAAAGGCTATAATCGTAGGTCTTCGGCTTCTTTGACCCTGCTGATCTGTCCTGCCCGTAGAAATCATGGTTGACGAGGGCGGAGTAGTAATTGTCTATCGTCAGAGAGGCGTTATACAGAGCGGTTAAAAGGTATGCCCGGATATTGCGGATGTCTGACGGGTTCTTGTTCATTGCTTCCAGAACATACTCAATGTGGCTGCTGTTGAGTTTGAGAAACCGGGACTTGACCACTTGCTGCGGCATATCCTCACCGTTGATGCGGATGGTCGGCGCAGTGGAACAGACGGCATCCAGCATGATGTCCATGATCTCCCGGAAGCGGTCTTTATCGAACTTCGGATCCTGACAGAGAATGTCGTAATCAAGATTCTCTTTGATAATCTCTTCATACTCGCTTCGCTCATCCATCCTGTCCATCCCATCAAGATTGATGGATTGATAGTTCTTTGAGAGAGTATTTCTTTCTTGGGTAATAACTTGATTAGTATTTATTTGTGCGGACTTATCCCCGCGTGGATTATCCACATCTGGCTTATCCACACATGGATTTTCCGTGTGTGGCATTTCCCGTTCTGGCGTGGACTCCTGTGGCTCTTCGTATATCTCAAAGATTGTGCTGCTCATCCTGCCTTTACCTTCTCTCTGCCGGTGCCGGACAAGGTAGCCGTGCTTTTCAAGCTCACGGAGCGCGGAGAGAATGGCATCCGGACCTTCCTTGCAGATTGCAGAAAGCCCCTTGGTTGAGAACTTCCAGCCATCATTGAACGAGAGCATCTTTGAGAGAAGACCGACTGCCTTGAGTGACAGGCTCTTGTCTCGAAGGTGGAAGTTCGCCATGACGGTATAGCCACGATTCTTGTTTACGCGATAGACTGCCACGAAAATCACCTTGCCATCTTGGGAAGCAGTTCTTCACCACACTTCTTCTGGAACTTCATTCGGATGACCTCCTTACCCTTCGGCGTGAAGTAGGTCTGAGAACCGGTGTAGCAGTACGTCACGAAATCGCGGACGATGAATAGTCCGGCGTTGCTGTCCTTGTTGTAGGGAAGAAGCTGACCGGAAGGAGAACGGAACAGGTACTTTTCTCTGAGAAGGAACTGGACGAACTTGCGCTCCGGGACTTTCAGTTCCTTCGCCGTCGTTCGGATATTGGTGCAGTCATCCGGATTGATGAAGGCGTCGTAGTAATCGGCTTTAGGCTTTGCCGTGTTCAGCTCACACTCAAGAGCCTTCACGCGATTCTTTTCCAGAATCAACGCCTGAGCAAACTCCACGATGACCGCCGGTTCCTTCTGAATGCGTTCCAGAAGGGAATCCGTCATGTAGCCGCCTGTCTTGCGGATGGTGGGGACAACTTCATCGAACAGCCAGTGTTCAAACTTCTCAGCAGCAGGGAGTTTGCTGTGAACAATCAGTCGGTAAACATCGCCCTCCGGTATATAGGAAAGGGACTGCATACCACCGCTTGTAAGGGTGTCCCGTTTTAGGACACCCTTGCAGTGATCAATAATTGCCTTTCCGGGTCGGGCATATCCAAGTGCTTTCGCAATATCTGAACCGCAGAACAGGAGTGTTTCCCCTTCGAGGATCGTTCGCACCTCACCGAACTGTTCATTCTTGAAGACTTCGATTTTGTTATCCATGACTGACTTCCTTTCCGGCAGCAGATGTGCCACTTTGATTTTTGAGGGTTGAAACGGGATTGCAGCAGTAGGGACACTCTGCAAACACGCAGGACTGATATTTCCAGAAGGGACGGTGAAAGCGGCGGCTTCGGCACTCAGGGAGAATGCCATCCGCGCCGCTGTCAAAATGCTCAAAGCCGGGTGTGGTCTGCATCAGCAATTCGAGTGCTTGCAGATCACCGGCTGTCATGCGTTTCATGCTTAAAAACTCCTTTCCTTCGCCGCATCGCCAGCAAATATTCCGGCTTTTGGGCAACAAAAAAAGAGGGTTTGCTTCTTACTCCAAATTGGAGAAGAAACAAACCCTCTTCGTTTACGATGTAGTTCAGATGATTTCTCGGATGGTATGAATGACACCGAGCAGCAGCCCGATGAAGAAGGCAAGTCCTCCGATAAGACCGCCTATGATTAAGTTCAATGCGAAGATGCCGACTGAGCCGGAGATACCGTAGCCGCTGGGAACGAGCCAGAGGCACATCCTCCGGATGCCGAACGGTAATCCAACGCAGATCCACATAAGGAAGTAGTCGCATACGCCGTCAGGCATATAGATCGGCTTGAGAAATGACGCGAGGCAGAACGCAAGCGCGATTGGAAGCACAACCTCCTTCAAGAAGACTTTGATAGCACCCACTATATCCTCCTTCTGCCGGAAGTGTGCAGCAGCACCCTCCGGCTTGCTTGATTATTGTGAAAGTCCTTTGTTTTCGGTCAAAAAAAGAAGGGACTAAGCCAGAATGCCTTGATTTTCAAGGTCTTTCTGATTTAGTCCTATTATCGCACAATAATCTTTGGTAATGACCGTCGCCACTCGTCCGGCTTCCACTTCCTGCAACATCGCTTGCAGCCCCTCGCGCTCAAAACTCACGCCGGAAAATCCGTCGTCCACAAAAAACTTTGTGTTCAAAAAATGGTGTTCGTCCGCATAGCGTTGAAGTATCATTTTTTGGTGCTGTATGCTTCCGCTTTCTCCGGCTTGCATATCCTCTTGACTTAAACGGCAGTAAAGGGCGGTGATTTTATTCGACTGTAACATTAGTCCTCCTTTCCGACAGCCGAATAAACAGGTATAATGTGTTGCTATCATTATACCATATCCCGCCGCCTAATGCACTACTCGGACGCTAAAAATCCCGGATTTCCGGGCTTTTTCTGCAAATCCTTTACAATGAGTTTCTCAATCTTTTTATGGATTGTATCGGTTGCCTTTTCACTCGGCAACGCTTGAACAAGATAGGTGATTTTCCCTATTTTGCGTTCGGTTGTAATTGTCTGTTTTTTATCCATTAGAAAAACCTCCTTTTCCTGTATGGATAAACTATATTCGTCAAAAGGCAAAAACGGGCGGTTGTTAGCTGCAACCTCACGGGAGTTTCACCCCGGCCCATGCTTATGGGTGCGCCGCGCAATACTTTGAGGGTGTTCAACGCGGGAGTATCATTGTGCCGCCTTGTATGTCGTCGCCCACAAGCTGCTAAACCTGTTTTACGGCGCGGTAGTTCTCGCTCGGCTTTTCCCCTACGGGGAAAAGCTGTCATGGCGTACCCGCCGACTGGCTCGGTACAGACGGAATGTACCCGTTTGCCTGTTATGCTGCGCACCAAAGGCCGCTTTCTTTGTCAAAGAACAATAGGCTTTGTCGGCCTGCAAAAGCACATCAACAGCGGATATGCTTTTGCGGAACGACAAATAGCCCATAACGGGAAGCGTGGAAAGGGGACACGCTCCCCGCATGGGCTAAAAGATTATCCTACATGAAAAGCAAGGGTGCGGGTAATAAGGCGCACTTGCAGCCTGTTACGCATTTCCTCGTCCACATAGGAATAGGTATTGCCCGCGTCGTCTTTCAGCGTGCGGGTACAAAGTTTCGCTATGTAACCCTCGTAGTGCTTCAAGATCGCGCACATGGCGGTTGTGTCGCCGTTTGCCGCTGCGGAAATGACAGGGAACGGCAACAGATTTTCAGACTTCCTAACGGTATTCATCATCTGCTTTTCCCTCCAAATACTGTTTGATTTTCGCAAGCGCGGATTTCCTGTGCCGGAAAACCGTCGTGCGTACAACATTCAGCAGTTCGCCAATTTCCGCGTCGCTCATATCCAAGAAGTAGGACAAAAGGATAATGTCGCGTTTCCTTTCGGGCAAAGCGTTAAGGGCTTCGGCAAGCAGTTCATTTTTGACGAGTACATCAAAGCCGGACACTTGAAAACGGAAATAATCGCTTTCGTATTCGTCCGTTGTGAAAAGCTGCGCGAGTTCGCTTTCGCTCAAATCCGAAAAAGTAACTTCGCGTGCTGCGCGTTTCGCAAGAGTGCGGCGGTGGCTTTTCGCTTCGCCGACCAAAGTTTTCTTTGCTAATGCGTCGTACTGATGTTGTATTCTTTCCTTGTCGGAAGAAGATAGCTCCATAGAGTTCACCTCCTTCCCGCGTGGAGTAGAGGACGGGAGTTAAGGGCTTGTCCTCTCTGCCCCTTTCGCTCCGTACCCGTTCGGGAGATGGCTCTTGAGTGCGCTTTTCAGAAAAAAGTTGAAAAAAGCAAAATGCGCCCGTCCGCAAGACGCGGACGGGCGCAAAGGAAATGTAAGCAGTAGCTAAATGTATTGACAGTTCACATTCATAGCCGGAATATCCCGCTTGCGGAGCATAGCTTTTTTTGACCGCAAAGCATTAGGCGGGTTACAGTAAATAAAAATGGACACGGCGATACCTCCCCGATACCGCCGTATCCTTAAAAAAGGGCGACTTTAATACACTACCCGCAATCCATTCTATAATAGGGAACAGCGGCTTTTGCGCAATATTAAATAAAAAAGCCGATAACACATAGGTTTTTTGACCTAATGCGTTATCGGCTCTGCGTCTATGCGTCTGGCACTTTTAATCATTTTTTTTTGAATTTATTATATGTGTTAGCTAACTGTCCACAAGCCGCGTTAATCTCTCTGCCATGAGAAACTCTCATAGTAACTTCAAGTCCTGCTTGCTCTAATTGATGTTTGAATGCAACTATTTCCCGTTTCTGTGGTGCTTTAATTCTTGAATTGCTTGTTGGGTTGTATTGTAACACGTTAATCATAACTTTTTTGCCCCGAAACCATTTTGCAAGTTGTCTTACATCTGAGGGCCGGTCATTTATACCCGGTAAAAGCAAATACGCAAAGACAATTTTGCGATTATGCCTTTCAGAATAGGATAAGGCTTGCTTAACAACATCTTCAATAGCATATATGCGCATGTGAGGAATAATACGATTTCTTGCAGATTGTGTTGCTGCGTGTAAAGATATTGTCAACTGAATTTTAAGATGTTCCTCGCGCAATTTTTTTAATTGATCGACCGGACCAACTGTTGATATGGTAATGCCGTCGGTTGGAAAGTTGAGCCCATATCTATCTCGGAGAATATGGATTGCTTTTATCAAGTTGTCATAATTGAATAAAGGCTCTCCCATACCCATAAAAACGATACGGTTTACTTTTCGACGCAACAATATAATCTGTTGTACGATTTCTGACGATGTTAGATTACGAACAAAGCCATTTCGCCCGGACTCACAAAAAATACAACCAACAGGACAACCGACTTGTGTGCTCACGCAAACAGTTCCACCATCTCGCCGCTTGATAAAAACCGTTTCAATGTATTTGTTGTCTTTCAGTTCGTAAACATACTTTTCAGTATCACTGCTTTTGCAAATATTTTTTACCAACATTGATAGATTTTTTTTGCGTGGTAATTGCTTATATAATTCTTCATATAAGGCTTTTGCTTCATTCTCGCCAATAACTTCCGACATTTCTTTGTAAGTAAATCCGTATGGATCATTCCGTACTTCCGCAGGCGTATATTTAGGTAAACGTTTCATTTTTATATCCTTTCTTCTAAATAATAAAAGTTTGTTTTTCTGTATTTTTGATTACAATCTCTAATTTTTCTACATCAATGATATGCGTCAATTTGCATTTAGGGCAGAAAAGAGGAAAATCTTTTAATACAGTATTATGAAATACTTGAACTCTCGTCTTTCCGTTACAAATCGGACATTTTATCCAATATTTTTTAAGCATTATATTTCACTCGTCCTTTTTACACAAAAAAATGCAGGTCAATCCTCAACATGAGCATTGACCTGCATTTATAATGCACAGAGCAGTACAACAAAACTAAGGCATAGCTTGCACTATGTCTATACTATATCTATACGTCGTTAGTTTTTTGTATAGCATCCGCAAAATAAGCATGACAAAAAAGCCCATGTTGAAAATGGGAAAATCCTTTTTTTCAATGCTTATCTAATACGCATGCTATGCAACATAAACGCCGCCTCCTTTTACATAAATTTTATTTTATCAGAAAATCAGTCTACTGTCAATACACAACAGGAAGTATTTAACCTAATGATATGAATTGTGTGGACATATCCAAAAAGAAAGGTGAACTGTAAAATGTAACAGGGTGAATGAAAATGGCAAAAAGACCCGTACCATTGTACGACTTTAAGGCTTTCGGGGCAGCTATAAAAGCCGCGAGAAATGAATACGGCGAGAGCCGCAAAAAGGTAAGCGACGAGTTATATATTTCCCCGCGCTACCTTGCGAATATCGAGAACAAGGGACAACAGCCGAGTTTACAGGTATTCTATGACCTTGTAACCCGGTATCATATTTCGGTAGATCAATTTTTCTTCCCGAACAGCAATGCGGAGAAATCCACCGGGCGGCGGCAGCTTGACGCGCTGCTGGACGGTATGAGCGATAAAGGCATACGGATTGTAACCGCAACAGCAAGGGAGATAACGGAAGTCGAAAAAGCAGAGGATTAACCTCACAATATGAGAAATCGGGAGATTGCAGCGCATGGCGGCTGCAATCTTTTTTTGCGTCCAAAATCAAAGGAACGCGCAACAAATACCGCCTTTCGGTGGGGGTATGGAGTAGATAGCAAGCACAGCAAACGAGTACCCGTTTGCGGAAAATGCTTGTTGGGATAATCCCAAACCCTTATACCGAAAGGCGGTGCGGAAATGGAAAACCGAAAGAGAAATATACAGATGAAGTTTTACGTTACGGAAGAAGAAAAGCGGCTGATCGACGAGAAGATGAAGCAGCTTCCCATAAAGCAGTATGGGGCATACTTCCGTAAAATGGCGATAGACGGGTATATTCTTGTCGTTGACCGAAGCGACACAAAAGCATATATCCGGGAACTGCAAGCGGTGAGCCGGAACATCAACCAAATTGCAAAACGCGCCAATGCGACGGGGACGGTTTACAGGCAGGATATAGAGGACATTAAAAAGGCGGTGGACGAGATATGGCGGTTACAAAGACGCACCCTATTAAATCAACCTTAAAGGCTGCGATAGACTATATCTTAAATCCCGAAAAGACAGACGGGAAGCTGCTTGCGTCCTCTTTCGGCTGCGGGCTGGAAACCGCCGATATTGAGTTTGCATGGACGCGGGAAGCTGCCGGAGATCGCGGCACACATTTAGGGCGGCACTTGATACAATCCTTTGCGGTGGGAGAAACCACACCGGAAGAAGCGCACAAAATCGGCATGGAACTTGCCGGGGCGGTATTAGGCGGCAAGTATGAGTTTGTTTTGACAACTCACGTCGATAAAGACCATCTGCATAATCACTTGATTTTCAACGCGGTTAGCTTCGTTGACTACAAAAAGTACCATTCCAACAAGCAAAGCTATCACTTTATCCGGCGCACCAGCGACAGGATATGTAAAGAGCATGGGCTATCCGTCGTCGTACCGGGACAGGACAAGGGAAAAAGCTATGCAGAATACACCGCCGAAAAGCAAGGGACAAGCTACAAAGCAAAGCTGAAAACGGCGATAGATACTCTCATTCCCCAAGTGAAAGATTTTGACGAACTGCTGCGCCGCTTGCAGGAAATGGGGTATGAAATCAAACAGGGCAAATACATTTCCTTTCGCGCTGCCGGACAGGAACGGTTTACCCGCACAAAGACGCTCGGCGCGGCCTATACGGAAGAAGCGATAAAGGAGCGTATCAAGGGCGTGTATGTTGCCAAAACAAAAACGCTGCGGGAAGATAAGAAAATCCGGCTTGTCGTCGATCTTGAAAACAGTATCAAAGCCCAACAATCGGCGGGCTATGAACGGTGGGCGAAAATCCATAATCTGAAACAGGCTGCGAAAAGCATGAACTTCTTGACCGAAAACAAGATTGAATATTATAGCGACCTTGAAAGCAAAATTGCGGATATTATGACCGCCCATGACGCGGCGGCAAAGGCGGTTAAGGAAGTGGAACAGCGTATGTCTGATTTGTCGCTGCTTATCAAGCACACCACCACATACCGACAGTTAAAACCGATTTACGATGAATACCGAAAATCGCCGGACAAGGAAAAGTATCTGCGGGGGCATGAAAGCGAAATTATCCTGTTTGAAGCTGCGGCAAGGGCATTAAAGGAAATGCAGATAAAGAAGCTGCCCGATCTCGCCGCGCTGCGCAAGGAGTATAGAAGCTTAAACGACAGGAAAACCAAATTGTATGAAGATTATCGGCAAGCCAAGAAGCAAATGCAGGAATACGGCGTTGTCAAAAAGAACGTCGATAGTATTCTTTACCCGTCCCAAAGCAGGGCGCGGGAGCAGGAGCGATAAGGCGCAAAACATGGGGTGGCAAGTGGAATGTTAAGGGCTGAAAACGCCTGTGTTTCTGCGGCTTCCAGCGCATGAAAACGACATAGACGATAAAGTATATTCAAACCCGCAAAAACGGCTTTCTAATTGTCCACGCAAGGACAAAAAAAGAACAGGGGCGCGGTGCCGGAAATCGGCAACCGCGCCCCTGTTCTCTATGGGCTATTCCTCGTCGGTCAAGATAAACTCCCTTTCGGAAAACTCGCTGTCCGTCATGGCTTGCAGCTTGTTCACCGCTGCGGCGGCAAGCTGGCGCATATCCTCGTCCATGTAGGGCATGGCGGCAAGGATATTTTCAAGCGTTGTTTCCCGGCTGTCCTCGGCGTAGATCGCAACAATGTTTTCTTCCTCAATGGTAAAGCGGGTATTCATGCTATCAAACCTCCAAATCCTTTTTATGCTCTTTCTGTTTATCTTTCGGCTGCTGCGCCGCCTGTTTCTTGTATTCGTCCAGCTTCTTCAAAATGGACGGTTTTTTCTGCGGCTGTTCCCGTTTCTCGGCTTTTACCGCTTTTGCAAGGTCGGTAACGGAAATCGCTTCCCCCGCCTTTGCCCGCTGCTCAAAATCTGCAACGGTGGGCGTTTGCGGCGTATTGTTGATAAGCCCGTCAAAATTGTTGTCGTTCTGCTCTATGGTGTCCTCGACGTGCTTTAAGGGATTATCCCGCTGCGGCTGCTCGGCGGCTATGGCATAAGCCTGTGTGCCATTCCCCATAATGAGATACTTCCCGTCCTCCGACGCATGGTGAAAACCAAATCCCGCCGCTTCGATCTGTTCACGGCTCATATCGGTAATATGAAAATTGCCCCTCGGCGTTCTAACGGTTTCACCCGTCAAAAGGCTGTCGGGGGTCGCTTCCGGCTGCTGCTTTTCAAGCTGCCCGTCCTTGTAGGAATATCCTTGCGCCGCGATTGCTTCAAGGGTCTTGCCCGTAACGTCGCCATAAATCCGCTTGTCTGCGTCAACCAGCATTTGCAAAGTGTCTTGTACGGTGTCGGACAAGGCTTGCTGCTGTTCGGGCGGCAGCTTGTCAAATACGGGGGTCTGCTGCTCCTGCAAAAACTCCGGCACTTGCTGAAAACCGATACTGTCTACATAGTGGGCGGTGTCCTCGTCGTTCTGATGAAGCACAACAATGTCGGAAACGGAAAGGCTATGCCCCTTAAAGTCGGCGGGGTGGTCGATATTAAACCTTTCCCAAATGTCGCCCAGCGTCATATCCTTTGTAAGCGGTGCAGTATAGACGAGTTCATAATTTACCCGGTCAATGGTAAGTCCAGCCGCTTGCAGACGGTCATAAGGCTCAAAGCGCAAGTCCCTTGTTTCGTCCCCGCGCTTTAACTGATAAATGGAAAAGGTATCGCCCTGCTCCTGCTCGGCTTGCCGCTGCTGCTGCAACTCGGTAAAATGCCCCTCAATCTCGGTAATGAGTTCCTTTGCGGTGGTCTGTATTGTTTCAAGGGACGCTTTTAACTCGGTCATTTCCTTGCCGCTGCTCCAACCAGCCACATAGCCGAAAGAGTAATCGGAAGTATCAAGGCCGAAATGCTGGCAAACCGTATAAGCGACGCTTTCCGCTTCTACCTCGCAGGTATGGCGGTCAACGCGGTTTTGCTGCTCCGGCGGGGCGTTTAAGTCTACGTCGTGCAGCTTCGCATGGGCGATTTCGTGAATGGCGGTCTTTACCGCCTGTAATTCACTCACGCCCTCTTTGATTGCAATACGCTTGTCGGTCAAACTGAAATACCCATTTGCGCCGTTTGTGATCTGCTCAAATGCAATCGGGACGGGGGACGCTTTTTCAAGGGCGGCGAAAAAATCCTCGTACTGCTCCACATCGGCAAGCAGCGGTTTAACGGAAAGGTCGGGAAACTCCTTGCCCTCGGTCTGCGAAATATCAAAGACGGTTATAACCTTAAAGGCGGGGACGGTGATTTCCTTTTCTTCCTTTACCACTTTTCCCTCGCGGTCAAGCATGGGCTTTCTCGTTTCGGGGTCGATTTTATCAACCAGCTTTTTCACCTTGTAGGGCGCGGGGGCAAAGATTTTAATGCCTTTCTCGCCTTTCTTTACATGGCGGTCAAACTCCTTTTCCCATTGACGGAAGCCCATTACCAAATTGCCGCCCTGCATAGCAATTAGGATAGTGTTATTCAAACTATAATCATGGAACTTTGACATAGCGGTTAGAAACTCTTTGTAGCGGTCGCTGTCAAAAATCGCCTGTACGCCCTGTTCCAAACGCGCGGTGATCTCCTTTACCTTTTCGGCGGGCTTTTCGGAAGTAAGGATAATGGGGACGACGGGGCGGGGCTGCTGCGGCTCTGCGGCCTGTGCGTCTGCTTGCTGCGTTTCGGCTGCGTCCATATAGGCTTTGTCCTGTTCGCCGCGCTCCGGCTGCGGGTAACTCATAATGCGGTATTCTTCCGGCACTTCGCGCCCCTCAAACTGACGCTCCCACTCGTCGCCGCTTTCCACGATATAGCCGTACTCGGTAAACGCGCCTTTTTCCTGCGCGGCAGCGTTCCTGCCAAAAGTAGAAAGGTCAATGCCGCCTTTCCATTCTTCGGGCATTTGTACCATGCCGGATTGATTTAAGTAATAGTCGCCCAAATCGTGGTAGTTATGTACTTCGGGGATATGGACGTAAAAATCCACGTTGTAGGTGAAGTCAATTACCTGTCCAATATTTGCAAGCCCGTTTTTCTGCTGCAAAGCTGCGTTCAGCTTGCCAACCTCGGCGGGGTCAAGCTGTTCGAGCCGCGCCGCAAGAAAATTGAGTTCGTCCACGTCGGCGGCGCATACCATTTCATAAGGCAAGGCAATATGTTTCTCCGGGTCGTCGGAAAAGCCGCGAATGGAAAAATCCTGCGGGTTATCGGCGGTAATGCCGACGCTCTGCATGGCTTCGTGAAGCTGCTCCTTTGTGGCGGGCATATCCAGCCAATAGCCGCTTGGGTCGCCCGCTTCAAAACGGCTGCGGTTGCCAATCATAATAGAAAACTGTTCGCTCATGTGTTCACGCTCCTTTTCCTGCCCGGTAGTTTCGGGGATAGCTGCCGCCTGTTGCTGCTGCTGCGGGGGTTCTTCGCCCTCTATGGTGTAGTCCGGCATGAGCATACCGTTTACTTTGAAATAGTCGGCGTACTCCTGCGGGATAGGCGGGGAGATTTCCGTAAACAAGCGGTCATACGCTTTGATACGCCCATTCAGATACTTTTCCATAGCTGCCTTGTCGGTGAAAACCTTTCTATCTTGTCCGGCAATCTTCGCTTGGGTTCTGCTTGGGCTGTTGGTGCGCACGCTCCATGTAAGCGTCCATGAATACGGGATAGATTTCTGCGCTTCTTTGTCGTAGCGGGTATTCTCGTAAATGTAGTAATTCATCTGATATACCCGGTTGCTGCGAATATGGCGGTTATGCTCGGTGGTCTGCCACTCGTTAGCGGTGTGCTGCACAACGGTTGTCCTTGTGTATTCAATCGCTTTGTCAAGCAAAAGCGTTTTGCCCGCCTGTTCCTCCCATGCGGCGGCGCGGCTTGAGAGATCGTTAAAAATCGCCTGTTCCGCTGCCGCGCTTTCCTCGCGCATGGCGTGTAGCTGCTCCGGCGGCAAGGAAACATAGGGGGCAATATCCCCGTCCTTTGCTTCAAAATATATCCGGCGTTCTATCCGCATGGTTTCGGCGGTTTCCAATTTGTCATGGTCGTATGAAGAATACGGCATATTGTTTCATCACGTCCTTTCTCGATTTTTAAGGGTTTGGGACTATCCCAACAAGCAAAATGCCCGCGCTCTCTATGGGAAGCGCGGGCATTTCTCGCAAACGGGTACTCGTTTGCTGTGCTTGCTATGTAGTTGTTTTTATCCGTAAACGCCTGTTTCTCTCGCTTTGGGCTTTCTGTCTGCGGCGTATCTTTGCCGCGCAATCGGGGCAGTATTTCGCCCGGTTGCTGCCCGCCGCAAACGTGCTGCCGCATACCGCGCAACGCTTCAAATCGGTTTCCCCGCTGCGGGTGATCTGTTCGCAAAGCTGCCTGTCGGCGGGTAATACCGCTTCGCGGAAATAGCGGCATAACAGCGAATAGCTGATACTCTGCACACACACGCAAGTTTCCCCGTCGTCCAGCAGCAGACAATTCCCGCAATCGTTGTTTGCACAAGCGGCGCGGGTCATTTTCTTTACGGCGCGGTATTGCTTTTCATCAAGCCTTATCATTTTCGGTTCTGCTCGACGCGGAAGTTTACATACTTGCCGCCTGTGTCGGCAAGCAGCACAACTCCGTCAAAGGTCTTTCCCGTCTTGGTCGAGTACATACCTTTGATTTTTACCTTTCCGTCTTTCAAAAGGGCGGCGGCAATCGCCTTTGTGAAAGCCTTTTTGCGCTGCTCAAAAAAGCGGTCATTCTTCCACATCACAAAGCTGCAAGCCCTGTCGGAGCAGTAAAAGTTTTTCTTGCCCTCGTAAACCGCCGCGCCGCAACGGGGGCAAGTGCCGATTGCTTCCCGCTGCGGGGTAAACAGCTTCGCTTTATCCTCGGAAATCGCGGAATAGGTCTTGACAAGCCCCGCTGTCATTTCCTCAATCCCGCGCATGAAGTCGGCGGGGCTGTCGCTGCCCTTTGCAATCCCGGTAAGGCGCGTTTCCCATTCTGCCGTAAGCTGCGGGGACGTAAGGCTGTCGGGCAGGATAGCGGCAAGGTTATACCCGTCCTTTGTGGGGATTAGCTTTTTGCCCTTGCGCTCGGCAAAGCCCGCACTAATGAGTTTTTCAATGATACCCGCCCGCGTTGCGGTAGTGCCTAACCCTTTGCGCTCTGCGTCCTCCGGCGTTTCTTCCTTGCCCGCGTTCTCCATAGCGGACAGAAGCGTATCTTCGGTATATGCTTTCGGGGGCTGCGTGTAACACTCGGAGATCTCCGCTGCCGGATTGTCAAAGGTCTGCCCCTCGGCAAGCGGCGGCAAAACGGTTTCCGGCTCTGCGTCCTCGTCCTGTTCCTCGGACGCGGCGCGGGACAGCTTTTCAATCTCACGCCACCCCTCGCAAAGCGTCGTCTTTCCCTTTGCGGTAAAGGTATAACCGCCGCAAGAGATAACCGCCGTAACCGCTTCATATTCATAGGGCGCGGCTGCGGCGCAAAGCAGCTTCGCGCATACAAGGGTCATAAGTTTTGTTTCGCTGTCGGTAAGGGAAGAAAAGCCCGTTTTCAAAAACTCGGCTGTCGGCAAAATAGCGTGGTGGTCGGTTACTTTGCTGTTGTCGCAAACCCTTGTAAGGTCTGCTTGCAGCTTCACGTCCCGCATAAAGGGAAGCAGCGAACAAAGCCCGGTAATGAGTTCCTTTGTGCTGTCCTGCATATCGGAAGTGATATATTTGCTGTCGGTGCGGGGATAGGTCAAAAGCCGCTTTTCATAGAGGGCTTGCGCATAATCAAGGGTCTGTTTCGCCGTAAACCCGTACAGGCGGTTGGCTTCGCGCTGCAACGCGGTAAGGTCAAACAGCTTCGGCGGTGCAACGGTCTTTTTCTCTTTTTTGAGGGAAGTACAAACGGCTTGCGATTTCTCGCAAGCCGCTTTCATCTGCTGCGCTGCCGCTTCGTCGTTCAACCTTTCGGACAAAGCCGAAACACCGCCCGCGTCCAGACGGACAACATGATATTTTTCTTTCTTAAAGCTGCTGATCGCATAGTCGCGGTTTACCAGCATGGTAAGGGTGGGCGTCTGCACTCTGCCGACATTCAGCGTTTTGTGATAGAGGATAGAGAAAAGGCGGGTCGCGTTAATCCCGACAAGCCAATCTGCCTTTGCTCTGCAAAGCGCGGATTGATAGAGGTTGTCATAGCTGCGCCCGTCTTTGAGGTTTGAAAAGCCCTCGCGGATTGCGCTTTCTTCCATACTGCTAATCCAAAGGCGGGAAAAGGGCTTTTTGCAATTTGCCTGTTCATAGACAAAGCGAAAAATGAGTTCTCCCTCGCGCCCGCTGTCGCACGCATTGACAATCTCGGAAACGTCGCTGCGGTGCATAAGGTCTTTGAGTACGGAAAACTGCTGCTCCTTGCCGTTGGCAACGGTAAACTGCCAATCCTGCGGGACAATGGGGAGATCGTCATACTTCCATTTTCGGTACTGCTCGTTGTAGGTCGCCGCGTCCGCAAGGCTAATCAAATGCCCGATACACCAGGACACAAGGTAGCCGCCGCCCTCAAAATATCCTCTGCGCTTTTCATTCGCGCCAAGTACGGCGGCAATCGCCGCCCCGACGCTCGGTTTCTCTGCAATTACAAGTTTCATACTTTCTCGTCCTCCTGCTCGGTTTCTAATTCTTCCTCGTCCTCGTCGTCCTCGTCAAAATCGAGATCGTCAAGGTTGCTGCTGCCTTTTGCCGCGTCCTTTTTGGGCTTCATAATCTTAAAGTAATAGAACGCGCCGCCGCCCACTGCGGCAAGAAGCAGCACGACAAGCAGAATAGCACCGCCCATGCCGCCGCCTTTATCTTCCTCCGGCTCCGGCTGCTCGGTTTCTTCCGGCTCCGGCTCGGCTTCCTTGCCCGCGCACTCGCTCATATTGACGCTGCAAACGGGGCAATCGGTGTTGACGCTTCCGGCAACGCATTTTTCAGTACAGCTACAAGCGGGGGCTTCGGTCTGTTCGTCCTCCATAAGCTGCAAAAGGTCTTTTTCATCAACTTGATTGAGGAAATGGACGGTGTTTTCTCCGTCCTCGGCGCGGTCAATGATGATGTAAAAATAGTTTCCGTTTTTCGTAACGACGGTAATAAACTGCTTATCGCCGGACGCTTCGCCCGTTATGTCGTCCACAAGGCTCATGTTGCCCTCCGGCGTTAAGGGCTGCGGCTCATAGCCGCCCGTCGTTTCTTCCGGCTCGGTTTCGGTTACGGGGGTAGGCGGCTCGTCGCTCACATCACCGCCGCCCGCAAAAGCGGTAACAGAAAAGCCGCCCATGAGTACAAGGGCGGCAAGCAAAGCGGTAACGCTGCGGAACAGTTTTTTATGCTTCATCTTCGGTTTCCTCCTGTTCGTCGGTATAGTCTGTGTCCGGCTGCGGCAAAATGATTTCGCCGTTGGCATAGGCGGAGAGGAACGCGGCAAGCTGCGCCCCGTCAAGGTGTACCGCTTTCACCATTTGAACGATCTGCGCGTTTTCTTCCTCGATTTTCTGCGCTTCAAGGTCTTTCAGCCTTTTTTGGTATTCAAGGACTTTCGCCCTCGTTTTCTCAATATCCCTTTCGATACGGTCAAGTTTCGTGTTTGCCATAGAAATAAACTCCTTTCAAAGTCAGTTGTAATGTAGCCGCCCATAGGCGTAAAAATGGGATTGCCAATAGCTTGTATCAAGTTTTGCGTATTGTATCGGGTCGCCACAATGCAGCATGACGGGGCTTCCGTCCCCGTCCTCGCCAACGTAGATACCCACATGAGATACCCCCGGTGTGTCATATGTACCCGTAAAGAAAACCAAATCCCCCGGCTGCGGGTTGGAAACGCGGGTTGAAATGTTGTAAAGCCCCTGCGCCCCAAGTCTGCCCGTATTGTATAAGCCGCTGTTCGTCAGCACATAGCTAACAAAACCGCTGCAATCAAAAGAGGTTTCCGGGCTGCTGCCGCCCCACACATAAGGAAAACCGACATACTTTTCCGCTTCCTCAATGAGCCGCGCAAACTGTTCATCTTCCAGATAGGCGGGCGGGATTTCATAATCCGCTGGCGGGTTTTCATAGTATTTTGAAATATAGCCGGATTGCGGGAAAAGATCGGGTCTGTTTCCCAGCGACGACATATACATAGCGTACATGGATAGCTGTTCCTCGCCCATAATGTAAACGGGAACATGGGAGAGGTTGAAGTTTTCCAAATCCACATTGAGAATGTAATAGTTATAGGCTACTTCAACGTCGTATTCGTTGCCTTCGCTGTCCGTCCGCGTTTCGGTGCGGTAGCGTACCTCGACTTCCTCCGTAACCGTCAAGATATACTGTTTATCAAAGAGCATTTCAAGGGTGCTTTGCGCTTCATCGAGAGTAAACACGCCCTCATGCCAAGCGGAGAGGATAGAGATTAGCACATACGGGTCATGCTCGATCTCGTCAGCCGTTACCCGGTATTCGTCATAGCCGGGGTATTCGCTTTCGATGTTATCCAGCATATCCTGTAACTCGGCTTCCATAGCGACATACGCGCTTTCTGCGCCTGTAATATCCGCGTCCTCGGAGAGATAGGACGACGCAATCAAGCCGCTGCCGCTGTTGCCGCCGAACAGGGAACAAGAGGACAAGCCGCCGAAAAACAGAAGCACGATAAAGGCAATCCCGCCCACAATCAAACAGCCTTTCCAATGCCGGACGACAAAGAACGTCGCCCGTTTGGTTTCCTGCGCCGTTTTCTTCGCCGCCTTTGCGGTGGCTTCGGCGGTCTTTTTCACCTTGCCGCCCGTTTTCAACGCCTTTGCATACTGCTTTTTAATGCGCTGTTTTTGCCAAAAACGGGAAATCGGGTTGGAGTGCGCAAGGGCGGGGTTATCATGCAGCGCCTTTTGGTAGAGGAAATCGGCGTTTGCCTTTGCTGCCTTTTTCTCGGCTGCTGCCGCCGCCCGGTAAGGTTTCAGCTTATGGCTGCGTATGCCGCGTTTTACTGCCCGCGTCGTCATGCCGCCCGCTTTCTCGCCCACAAGTTCTATCCTGTGTCCGCTTTCCACACCGACGTTTTCTTTCTCCACCTCATAGATTTTTCCATGTACGGCGGCGTCCAATTCCTGCGCCGGACGGGATAACGGGTTATGACGCAACTTGCCGTTTGGGGGCTTATCCGTTTTTTCAAAAGCAAGGCGCGTCTTTGCTTTGCCTTTGGCTTCGTCAAAAACGCGCTCTTTTGTGATTTTGGTCTGTTTGGGGATAGCTGCCCGCGCTTTGTCTAAACGGTCAGCCGCCGTATCGGATTTTTTGATTGCCTTTTGCAGGTCCGGCGTTGCCCGTTCCGCTTCGGAAAACTGCAAGCGGGACGTATGGGTTTTAAGCTGTGCTGCGTCAAGGGTCTTTTTCTCCGCGCCCTTTTCAAAGTGGCGGCTAACCTCTGTGCTGATACGTTGGGTTGTCTTTTCTGCTGCTCCCGCTACGGGGGCTGAATAGTTTTCCTCCGGCGGTCTTTCGCTGATACTCGTTGTTTCGCCCGTCGTAAGGTTTTCCGCAATCGCCCCGTCGCGGGTCATTTTCTGCGTTACCTTGTCGGGGGCTTTTAATTCCTTGCTCAATGTTCATCACCTCCAATACGCTGTTTTGCAAGGGTGCAGTATTCGGGGTTGATCTCTATACCCACATAGCGGCGGGAAAGGCTTTTTGCCGCCGCTGCGGTCGTGCCGCTGCCTAAAAACGGGTCAAGCACAATCCCGCCGACAGGACAGCCCGACAAAATGCACGTTTCCGCAAGTTTGGGCGGGAACGCTGCAAAATGCCCGCCGCGATAGGAAGCTGTGTTGATCTGCCAAACGTTGCGGCGGCTGCGGACGGGGGAAATCATTTCGTCGGTGTATGCGCCTTTCCTGCGGGGACGGTTGATTTTCTGCGGCTGGTTTTGCCCCGGAACGGTAGCGGCATATTTGTTGCCTTTCCCAACTCCGCTTTTCAGCCGTACCGCCGTTGTGGGGGCTATCGGCTCGGCTACTGCTTGCCAATCATAGTAATATTTCTTTGACTTGGTAAGCAGAAACACATATTCATAGCAGCGCGTCGGTCTGTCCCGCGTGCTTTCCGGCATGGCGTTTCCCTTGTGCCAAATGATAGAACTGCGCAAATACCAACCGTCGCCCCGCAAGGCAAGGGCTACAAGCCACGGAATACCGATTAGGTCTTTCGGCTTGCAGCCGGGGGCGCGGTGGTTTACCGCCACTTGCTGCCCGTTCCTGCCTTTGGGGTATTTCGGGTCTTGGTGGTCGGCTTTGCTGCCTGTGCCGCAATAAGTGTCCGCGATATTCAGCCAACAAGTACCCTCCGGCGTAAGCACCCGCTTTACCTCATGGAAAACCGCCGTAATGCGGGAAACATATTCCTCCGGCGTTGCTTCCCGCCCGATCTGCCCGTCTGTGCCGTAATCGCGCAAAGCATAGTAGGGCGGGGACGTTACGCAACAATCCAAACAGTTATCCGGCAAGGTTTGAAGCACCTGCAAGCTGTCGCCGCAATAGATTTTATCCGTTTCTATCCTCATGCCGACACCTCGCCGGGCTTGGTCGTCATTACGCGGTAGAGTTCCGTATCTTTCGGGAAACGGTCAATAAAGGGCAAAATCACGTTGCCATAGAAGATAAGTCCCTCGCCCGCTTCGGAATGGGTTACATAGGTCATTTGCTGCTGCGAAATGTTAAGCTGCTTGGCAAGGATTTCCCGGTCGCCCTGGGCTTGGTTGAGCATATAGACAAAATCGCTGTTTTCAAAAACGTTTGAAACTTCTCTGCTCGTCAAAAGGTCTTTGACGTTCTGCGTGATACCTGTCGGAATACCGCCCCACTTGCGAAAACGCTTCCAAATCTCGACGGAATAGGCGGCGGTCTGTTCCTCTTTCAAGAGCAAATGAAACTCGTCGATGTAATACCGCGTCGCCTTGCCCTCGCTGCGGTTTACCGTTACTCTGTTCCATACTTGGTCTTGGACGATAAGCATACCGACTTTTTTAAGCTGCGTACCGAGTTCCTTAATATCAAAGCAGACAAGGCGATTATGAATGTCAACGTTTGTCCTGTGGTTAAAAATGTTCAAGCTGCCGTTTACATAGAGTTCCAATGCCGCCGCGATACGCTGCGCTTCCTTTTCCGGCTGCTTCTTGATTTCGTCGTAGAGGTCGCCCAAAATCGGCATATTTTCAGGCTTCGGGTCGGCAAGGTAGTTGCGGTACACGCTGATAACAGCGCGGTCAATCAAGGTCTTTTCAACAGCTTCCAGCCCGTTTTTACCGCCCATAATCAACTCACAAAAGGAAAGGATAAAATCGCTCTTTAAGGCTATGGGCGTGTCGCCCTCGCTGTAATTGAGGTTAATATCCATAGGGTTAATGTACTGCGTGCTGTTCTGCGAAACCTTGATAACCTGTCCTTTCAAACGTCCGACAAGGGGGTAATATTCGGCTTCGGGGTCGCAAATGATAATATCATCTGCCGTAATAAGAAAAGCGTTTGTGATTTCGCGTTTTGCAGAAAAACTTTTGCCGCTGCCCGGTGTGCCGAGTATCAAGCCGTTGGGGTTTTTCAGCTTCTTTCGGTCGCACAAAATCATGTTGTTGGAAAGGGCGTTTAAGCCGTAATACAATGCTTCGCCGCTTTGGAACAGCTCTTGCACCGTAAAGGGAACGAAAACGGCGGTGCTGCTGGTCGTCAAGCCGCGCTGGATATGGATAAGGTTTTCCCCCAACGGGATAGAGGACATAAGCCCCTGTTCCTGCCGGTAGTCAAGGCGGGTCAAAATGCAGTTGTATTTCTGTGCGATTGCCGCCGCCCCAAATACTTCGTTATCCAATTTCTGCTTGGTATCTGCAAGGTTTAAGACAAGCAGCGTGAGCAGAAACATTCTTTCGTTGCGGCTCTGCAAATCGCGGAGTAGGTTTTTTGCTTCCCCGCCGTAGGTGGCAAGGTCGGACGGAATAATATCCATGTCATAACCGCTGCGGATTGCTTTCTTTTGTTCTTCAATCTTCATGCGGTCAAGGTCGGTGATCTTGCGCTTAATCGTCTTGATTGCTTCGTTGTGGTCGATACTCTGAATGTGCAGATTGACGATAATCCCGTTTTCCGCGTCCATGAAGTCGGCAAGCATACGGTCGGAGAGTTCCGGCGCGACGATCTGCAAAAAGGAAACCGCACCAAACTTGCCGCCCATTTGAAACATTCGCCCGTCGCCAAATCGGAAAGAGGACGGGGCGATAAAGTCCTTGACGGAAAGCCCGCTTGCGGGTAGCCATTCCCACGCAAAGTTAAAGCGTTCCCCGTCCGGGTGAAAAATCCCATGCAGCACTTCAAGACGCTGTTTCCCGTCCAATACCCGCGCCGCCGCGCCGATCACCTTAAAATGGTTGAGGGTGTCCGTTTCAATGCGGGCAAGACGCGCCCGCGCCGATCTAATGTCCTTTGCTTCAACGGTAAAGGTGAGAAACTTGGTTTTGATAAGCCCGTTGTTTCCGCGTTCAAGCTGCGTCCTAAGCATTTCGGTGTATTCTGCTCTGATACTGTCGAAGTCGTCATTCTGCGGTGCAATCGTGATACTGTTCTTAAAATCGTCCTTGTTCGCATGGCGGCTGATTAGGGAAAGCTGCACGCTGATAGAAGCGTCGAACGAGTTATACATATCGCAAAGGGCTTCAAAAATGGCGGTTTTGTCGTCCGGCTGCGCAAGCTGATAATTTATATCCTCAAACTCAATGCACTTGGAATACCGCCCGTTTGCAAGGCGGCAAATCCCGTCCTTATACATTCGCTCAAACGGTATGCTGTCCTGCGCCGTATGGGGCTTCCCGTCGCCCTTTGCCTGTCGGATAAGGGTATCTATCTGTTTTCTTTCCTGTCGGGAAAGTTTACGCTTTTCGTTTTGGGTGTTTTTCTTTTCCTTTGACAATCGCCCGTACCTCCTTATCTAATTGCTCTTGCCGCGCAAGGGCGGCATAAAAATTGTTGGTCTGATAAGGTCGCTCTTTGGGGCGAAGAAACTTCACTTCCACAAATTGCCGAATAATCACTTCCAGCGGTTGCCCGTTTTTCTCGTACATGGCAAGCAAAAACATAGGCAGCATGGCAAGCACCATGCACAATGCCGCTGCGCTCGTTCCAACGCTGCCTTTTACCAAAAAGAACAGCGGCAGTCCGATTGCCACCGCCGCGCTGAAACAAATTAGCTGTCGTTTCGTAAGGTTGAACATTACCTTGCTTTTGATTTTTGTTAAGTCCTTTGGGACGGTTACATACGCCATTTCATACCTCCTTTCTGCCCGGAATGTAATCTTCAAAGCGGGGAACAGCATAGAAAAGCCGCTTGTTGTTTACCCATCGTTGCAAATGGCGGGTAACAGGCGGGGCGGTTGGACGCTCGTAAATCATCACATACGGGTCAAAGCCCATAGCCCGCAAGGTGTTCACGCGGTATAAATCCTGTTCGTGAGTGCTGCCGTAGTTGGTAAGAACATACACGCGCCGCTGGCGGCTGCTTTTAATGGCTGTCAAATCCAAAAAACGTTGGAAATACCCGGTCAAGTCCTCGTCGGGATTATCCCATGCAAAATGTACCGCTTTTATCCGTACCCGATTTAACAGGCTGACATTATCCCTGTTCACAAGGCGAATATCCAGCCCTTGCGAAAAATCCACCCATGCGCGGCTTCGTATAAGCTGCTCAATGAGATTTTCATGGTCGGGACAGGCAAGCAGATTAGCGTCCATGATTTTTATTTCCGGCTGCCATTTCCAAAACTCGGACAAATCCGCAACCTTAACGCTTTTGCGCCCCTCTTTACCGCTGACAATGCAAAACCCGCAATTTCTCGGACAACCCCGGCTTAAAAAGCCGTAGGCAATCCCGAAAAACTGCGGGTAGATAGAATAATCCGGGTAACTGTGTTCCACTTCCGGCGGCAAGCGGTTTTTCGTGTCGTAGCCCGTACCGCCGAAAATAACCTGTTCCGCGTTGGTAACGGTTATCGTGTCTTTGGAATAGGTGTCCGTAAAGACGCGGCTTTTATATACAAGGTCGTACCGCCCCTTTGCGTTCCACCATTCCACCGTATGCCCCTTTGCTTTATGATACGCGGATAGCTTCATCAAGCAGAGGTTGGGGAAATTATGGCTGTCAACGTCGATTAAGCCGATTTTCAAATCATAACTCACCCCCTTAATGTGCCGAAAAGACGCTCTTTGCAAGGCTCCCCGTTTTGAAAAGGGTAAAGCACAAGAGGACGGTATAGCCCATGCAAGCCCAGATCGCGCCGGAAATGTCGTCGGTTGCTGCGATTGTCTGTATCAAGACCGCATAAATGCCCACGCACACCAAAATCAAAAACGCCTGAAAACCAAGCGCAAGCAAAGATTTTAAGTAATTCTGTCCCATGCTGCCCCATTCGTGATTTACCATTGTTGCCATAGGGATAGGGGCAACGCTCGTTACAAGATATATTTCAATCATGCGCCCATACACCACAAGCATAATGCAGATTGACAGGGCTTTCATGGTAAGCCCTACAAAGAGGGATTGAAACCATAACCCCAAAAGACCGCCCACGCTCATAGCGTCGAGTTTTGCTTCAATGTCGGTAATGACGGTGGTAACGTCTATGCTTGTATCGGATATGATAACCCCCGCGCTCTGATTGACGACGCTCTGCGTAACGTCGAAAACTCCCATGACGATGTTCCAAGTGTTTGTTACCAGCAGCACCGCAACAAAGGTCTTAAAAATCCATTTGAAGAAAATCCAAGTGTCGAGATCGTGCAGATTGTTTTTTTCAATTACAATCTGGATTAGTTCGTAGCACATGACAAAGGTAATGATAACGCCCGCAATCGGTACAATGACATTTTCCGAAAGGCTGCGTATCATGTTGAATATGCCCGCGTTCCACCCGGCGGGGGTCGTGCCGACTTGCGTTGCGATTTCTCCAACCTCTGTATTTACGCTGTCAAACAAGCCGGAGAGGTTCGATAAAATCCCGTCTGTCAAAATGCCACGAAACCAATCTTCAATCATCTGCCATATCAAAAGTTAATCCCTCCTTTCCCGCGCCCTCCCGTTTCCGAGAGGGCGCGGCGGGTGGTATTTGTTTTAGGCATTATCCAAAAAGTTTGGAAAGAAGCGGAACAAGGGTGCCGCCGATCAAAGCGACGCCGCCGCCCGCCATGAGCTGCTTCATGCCCTGGCTTTTTACTGATGTGCGATAAAGAAGTAATAGAAGTGTAAAAAATTTTGCCGTTCCTATCCGGCACTTGCGCATTGTGTCGGATAGGTCGGGCGGTTATTCGGGCAAGTCCACCTTGCCAACAAAAGAATAATAAATCTCAATGTCCTGTCTGCGGGTCTTGTTCTCGTCATAGCTGCACTCATGCACAACGATTTTCTCTACAAACTCCCGCAGCAGAGTAGGGGTAAGTTCTTCAAAGCTGGTATGCCGCCGGACAACATTCATAAACTTTTCTGCGTTCACGGTGGCTTCCTGTGCTTTGGAAAGCTCCGCTTGAATAGCAGCGGCTCTTTCTTTCAGCTCCCGTTGCTCTGCTTCATAGTCTGCCGACAGCTCTGTGAAACGCTCGTCTGATATGCGCCCGGTCACGCTGTCCTCATACAGCCGCTTGAAGATAGCGGATAACTCGGCTATGCGTTTCTCGGAGGCTTCCAGTTCCTTTTTCTTGGCGGCGTTCCTGCGTTTGCCCCCGTCCTCGTTCTGCTCAATCAAGAGTTTCATAAACCGGGCTTCATGCTTTGCCGCATAGCTGGTCACTTTCCGCAGATTGGAGAGTACACCAGCGGTCAAGAGGTCGGTGCGGATAAAGTGCGCCGTACAGTCATGGGTGCGTTTCTTGTAGTTGCCGCAGATATAACAGTCCTGCTTGCGCTTGTCCGTCTGGTATCGCTGCTGATACATCACGCTGCCGCAGTCCGCACAGAACAGTATGCCGGAGAACAAACCCACTTCATCATAGCGGTTTGGGCGTTTGCGCTGTTTGCGAAGCTCCTGCACCCGTTCCCATGTTTGGGTGTCTATGATAGGCTCGTGGTGGTTCTCGAAAATCACTTGCTTTTCCGGGGGATTTTCTACACTGTGCTTGACTTTGTAAGAAAGTTTTTCTGTCTTGAAATTTACCAGACAGCCTGTGTATTCCCGGTTTTCAAGGATATGCACTACGGTATTGGTCGCCCACTTGCACTCATAGCCGGGGTGGTAGCGGCGGGTGCTGCCCGTCCTGCGGTATTCAAGCGTTCCCGGCGTGGGGATTTGCTGCTCTGTGAGCATACGGGCTATCTTGGTCGGACCATTCCCGGCAAGACAGAGGTTGTATATCTGCTTGACTACGGGTGCAGCTTCCTCGTCAATAATGAAATTTTCATCCTCGTCCATGAGGTAGCCATACACAGGCTTGCTTGTGATGGGCTTGCCATTCATGCCTTTTGAGCGTTTTACTGCTTTGATTTTCTTGCTCGTATCTCTCACCAGCCATTCGTTAAAGATATTCCGCAGCGGGGCAAAGTCATTGTCGCCCTGTGCGCTGTCCACTCCGTCATTGATAGCGATGAAGCGGACACCTTTCTGTGGGAAAATCATTTCCGTGTACATTCCCACTTGCAGGTAGTTTCGCCCTAACCTCGACATATCCTTTACGATAACTGTCCCGACTTTTCCGGCTTCAATGTCCGCAAGCATGGCTTGAAAACCGGGTCTTTGAAAGTTCGCACCAGAATAACCGTCGTCCGTGTACCAGCGCAGATTGGAAAAGCCGTTCTGCTTTGCATAGGTTTCAAGGATACGCTTCTGATTGGAAATGGAATTGCTTTCGCCTTGCAGCTCGTCCTCATGGGATAGTCTTGGGTAAAGGGCGGTAATTGGTTGTTGGTTGGTCTGTCTTAACATAAAATCCTCCGTTTCCGACAGCCAGCCCCACTATTCCGTACCTTGATTGTACCACATGGGGCGGCTGTCTGTATAGCGGCAAAAGCGTCAAATCTGCTTCTTTATGGTCGGTCAAATCGCCGTTTTTTGTGTAGCAGCTTCCGCTTCCAGCACTTTCATCATCTTGTCGGCTGCGGTGTCGGTTGCGCCCTGCTTGAAGAAGCCGGAAACGGTAAGGACGGAGTTGCCCATGCGGATTTCCGTCACACAGTCCGGGCGGCGGTCTGTTTTGGTGGTGCTTGTCTGTTTCGTTTCTGTCATAGGCTCTCCTTTCGCTGCTTCATCAGTTGCTTTAAGCGTTCCAGCTTTTCCTGTGCGGTTTCCTTTCGGAAGTTGCTGCCCGTGAAGCGGACGGGGGCGCACATGGAAGTCAGCCTGTCATAGATACGGGCGTGGGGCGTGTCCTGCGGGTGCTGCAATTCCTCCAGCGTGAGGTTGGTCGTGGCGATCAGCGGCTTGCCGCTTCGGTAACGGCTGTCAATCACGCTGTAAACCTGTTCCAGCCCGTATTCTGTTCCTCGCTCCATACCGAAATCATCAAGTATCAGCAGAGGGTAGCTGCAAAGGCGGGAAATATATTCGTTCCTGCCCTCAAAGCTGGCGGCAAGGTCACCCAGTATCGTTGCAAAGTTTGTCATGCAGACGGCAACCTCTTTTTCCATAAGGGCGTTGGCGATACAGGCGGCAAGGTAGCTTTTTCCCGTCCCCACGCCGCCCCAAAACAGGTAGCCGATATTTTCAGCCTGCATGGTTTCCCAGCTCTCCACATAAAAGCGGGCGGTTTCGGTCTGCGGGTTTCTGCCGTTGTCATGCTCAAATGTCCAGTTCCGCATAGCAGGGTCGGTAAAGCCCCGGCGTTTCAAGTCCTCCACTTTTTCAAGGTGCTTCTGTCGGCTTTCGGCGGCTTGCTGCTTTTCACGGGCTGCCCGCTGGCAGTCGCACTCTGCCGGGTGGCGGTCACGCCCGAAACAAGTCTTTCCCTCTGCAAAATAGGCTTCTTTGGGCGTATGGCACTTACCGCAGTATAAAAGCCCGTCCTCGCCTGTGTAGTCCTCCGCTTCGGCGGTAGTGGCTGTAATGTCCGTAATCATAGCTTCAATTCCGTTTTTCATAAGCTCTCGCCCTCCTTGCATGAATAATCGGGTATGCCCTGTTTCGGGGCAGCCTTGCCTTTGGCAGCGTCCTCCTGCGCCCACTTGTAAATGGTGGCTGCATGGCTGTGGTACTGTTTCCCGGTGGAAGCGATATGGCAGGAAAGCCGGTCAATATAATACTCCCACTTGTCGGGCAACTCTGTTTTTAGCCCGGAAAGCTCTGTATCGGTCAGTATCACATTGTTGTATCTGCCATAAGCGGCGGGGGCGGGGTGTCCCGTTTCTCCCTCTCTCTCTTTTTCTATCTCTATCTCTTTCTCTAACTCTATCTCTATCTCTGGTGGACGAATGTCGGACAAATGTCCGCCTTTTGTCCGGGGCGGTAAAAGTGCCTTGTTTTCCAGTCTTGCAGCCCGTTTCCGCTCGGCTTCGGTAGAGGACTGTCCTATCATCAGCTCAATGTCGGTCATATAGAAAGCCCCGCTGTCAAGCTGCTCCACAAGCCCCAACTGCCGGAAAATCTCTAAAGCCCTCTCAACCGTCCCTATCTGGTGGCGGGTCAGTGTCGCTATCATCTGCGCTGTGTAGGGGATATGCTCGTCAAGCTGCAATTTCCCGCCGTTTTTCAGCGATTTTAAGTACAGCTTCAAGAGGATATTGGAGTATAAAATCCCGTCTTTCATATCTTCCAGCAGCACAATGGAGTCGCTGTCAAAAAAGTTCTCTTTCAGCTTGAGGTAGTAATACTTGCGGTTATCTGCCATTGTCCCTGTCCTCCTTTTTCCGGCGTTTGGAGTAGTAGTGGGGGCAGAGTATGATAACCGCCCGGAAGCTCTGCTTGCAGCTATGGGTACAGCCCCGGCAGAGGTCATTGTATGTGATACGATCGCAGGTGGAATTCCCGACTTTCACTTGCCGCAGGAAAAAAGACCATTCCAGCCGCCGTTTCTTGCTCATTCTTGGCATGGGTGCGCTCCTTTCTGCCGTTTCCGCTGGTGTGGCGGTATCGGCGGTAATTCTGTATCATCTCGGTATCATTTTCGGGTTTTTTCTGCCCTATAAGCCCGTTAAAAAATCCTTTGGTATTTGCGGATAGGGTACGGGGCAGCCCCCTTGTTCTGTATAGGTTCGGGTACATTTTGGGGCGGTTTTTATCGTTCCTGTTCCTGCCTTTTCACAGGCTTGCGCTCCCGGTGTAAAATCTGGTCGATATTGCCCTTGACAGTCTGTAAGCGGCGGTATTCCTCCCGTTTTGCCCGGTAATCGTTGTAGCCGCTGTTTTTCTCTTGGATAAGGGTTTCAATCTCTGCTTGCAGGGCTTTATAGCTCGGCAGCTTGGAAATGCCGTTTTCCCTGAAATAGCGGGCGGCTGCGTCTGCTATGATAAAGTCGCTTTCGTACTTCTGACGGTAGGCTGCTTTTGCTTTGGCGTTTTTCTGCTGTTTCAGCCCGTCCCGGACAGGGCGGGTCTTGGAATAGGCAAGCACCTGCCGTTGCAGCTCCTTTTTCCCGTTCAGCGTCTTTTCCATCTGCTTCAGCTCTGTAAGGCTTTCCCGCATGGCGGTATAGGCGGCAGAACAGGCTTCGTCCAGTTCCTCCGGGGAAGAAAAGCCGTACTGCTGATAGGCGGTAACGGTAGCTGCCATTTGCTTTAGGTTGTGCTTTGCCGCCCAGCGGTCATAGCCCACGCCCTTGCCCTCGGCTCGCTTGGCTTCCCGGTCAACCATGCGCTGCAAGGTGTTGTCTGCCGGGGTGGTTTTTGTGGTTTTTTCCCCTTGTGACAGCTTTTTAACCGCGGCAGGGTATTCGAGTATGGCTTTGCTCTGTTCGGCGGCTCTGTGGGCGTTCTGCGTAAGCAGGACAAGGACAGCAGCCTTGTCAAAATCGTCCCCCAGCTTCCGGGCTGTGATAGGCTTTGTCCTGTCCGGCGTGAGGTAGGAAAGCCGCCCCCGGCTCTCCTTGACGGTCACACCCTCCCGCAGCAAAAGGGAAGAAAATTCGTCAAAGCTGCCAGCTTGGGAAAGTGCCTGCCGTATCGTCCGGCGCAGCTTCGCCTTGTCCGTTTCAAACTTGGTGGGCTTGGTCGGCTGTCCTGCGGCTTCTCTGACAGCGTTCTCTTTATCAAGGGCAAGCTGTCCTTTCTTTGCCGCCCAGTATTCCCGTTCGGTTATCCGTTCCTTGCTGCCGCTTAGGAGGTCGATTTGGTAAAGCCCCTCCCGGTGGCACATCTCCATGACTTCACTCTTGAAATATTCCATAGCGGCGTTGGTGCAGCGGTGCTTGTAGCCCTCCCGTGTGTCGGCTGGTCTGTCCATGTAGGGCAGAAGCGGGACTTCATAAATCCGCAGGGAGTTGATGACGATATGCACATGGATATTGCCGCTGTGGTTATGCCCGTCCGGGTGGGTGCAGACTAAGGCTTGGTGTCCGGGGAAATGCTCTTTACAGAACTGCTCGCCCAGCTCCTGCGCCCGGTCTACGGTCAAGCCGTTGTCTGTCCCGTCCCGTGGGTCAAAGCTGATGATATAGTGGTGGCTTTTCACATCTTCCCGTTTTTGGTTTTTCTCATAGCGGAGATTAGCCCGCATACAGGCAACAGCGAAATCCTCGCCCCCACAGTTGAGGGAAGAAATGCGGTAATCCTCCCTCGGTATCAGCCGCCCGTTTTCATCAAGGGTGGGCTTCATGGTAAACTCGTCATGCTCAAATGTGAGATAGGCTTCCGCTGCGCCATAGTCCGCATTTTTAGAGCTGATATGTTTGAATGTTGCCAACAGCGTCACCCACTTTCTGCAAGACTTCAAACTTTAGGGCAGCAAGGTCGGAAACCGCCGCCCGTACCTCCCCGGCAAGCTGCGGGTAGGGGCTGTGCCACTCGTTCAGCGTCCGGGCTATCTGGTTTAAGTTGCCGCCGATCCTGCCGTATTCGGCGGTCAGCTTCCCGACAGCGGCAAGCAACTCGTCATTGACGGGGGAAACGGTTATGATGGGGCGTATGGCTGCCCCGGTTATGGCTTGCCGGATAAACTCGGCTTGGCTCATGTTGTAAGCAGAAAGCCTTTCCGCAAACTCGGCGTATTCTTCCTCGGTCATGCGTGTCTTGACTACCCGGCTGCGGTGCGGCGTGTTATATCGTTTTCGCATGGTAAAACCTCCTTCGGCTGTGCGTGGTGTCCTCTCACTAATAGGAGAAAAACAGGGTGTAAAGCGGAACTGTTTTTGAAAAATCCGAAAAATTATTTTGAGGGATTTTCCAGCGGCGTAAGCCGCATAAGCAGGGTTTGGGGAAGGCACTCCCCAACAAGATTCCCGCAGGGGCAAAATGAGCGATAAGCGAATTTTGGTACTGCGGTAGAATCTTGCTCTGAAAAACTCCGGCGTTCCCCGGCTTCCGTACTTTCCGCTAACAAGACGTTTCAAAAGGGCTTTGCTACCCGCTATTCCGGCATATCTTGAAAATTTTCCTTTCACTACCTACAACACCACGCAAAGCAAAATGGACGGAGATTTTTAGAATTTCCCCTTATTCCCTACAACACCACGCAAGCCGAAAAAGGCGGACAATGGCAGTATTTTTTTCTTTGATACCCTCCACGGATAAGTAAGGGATTTTGCCAACTGCGGCGGCAATTTTCCCTTTTGTTTTTTCATACTGGGGATTTTCAAAAATGCCAAACAGGAACGAAAAAAAGCAGCAAATCTGTTGAATAGATTTACTGCTTTCTGGTTGCCGGCGAAGCGGCGGTTATTCAGTTGTAGGCGGTAGGGCTATCTCCCAAAGCGGAACTTGAAAATAGCTGTGAGAAGCGTCTGGGTGATGTAGTCCTCTGTATCTTGGTCTACCCGTCCATTCACACGGGCGGCACATTGTATGCGGCGGCGGTAATACTGCAATACAGTTCCCACCGCTTCCGGCTCCCCGCTGGTGGCTTGGACGATTGTTTCATAGGGGAGAAGCCTATTATTTCTCATATGCCATTCCCTCCATTTCCGCTTGGAGCTGCCGTAGGACTTTTCGGATATGGTAGCCCGCTGTGCTGCGGCTGCGCCCGTACTGTCTGCCAATTTCGTGCTGTGGAATACGCTTGAAAAAGGACAGGTAAATCATTTCCCGCTCCCGTTCGTCCAGCCGTGACAGGGCTTCCGCAAGTAAGCCGCTGCTGAAAATGACCGTATCGCCGCAAAGGGTAAGTATGTATTCCTCGTCCGGCTCCGGGGCTTGGAAATATTCATCTGTCGTGCCTAAAGGGTAGTGCTTTTCGTCTGTGAGGTATTCAAGGGATATTTCTCTTTTGTGCTTCCTGCTCCGTGTCCTCGCTGCGTTGATCGTTGCATTTCGGATAACGACTTTGCAAAAGGCATGGAAAGTGTACTCGATATGTTCCCGATATTCTTCTGTACAGGTCATGGAAAATCCCCCTTTCCTCCCAAAAGGGCTGTGGCTGGTTAGTAGTTGCTTTTTATGATAGTAAGGGGCGGCAGCACTTTAGGCTGTCGCTCCTTGACTGCCTAACTGCAAAACCGGGCGGGGCTGTCAACGGCGGGCGAAGCCCGTTCATCTTGACCGTTGACTGGCTCGGCCAGGTTTGCTATTTATCCGGCAAACTTGAATTTATTTTAAGCTATCACGTTTTACCTTTTTAAGCCTTACTATCATTACCATAGGAATTTCTTTGTTGTTTTTGAAACATTCTTCATAAAATCCATCAATGACAAATCCAGCTCTAAAACAAAGGTTAAAAATATCTTGTATGGAACGATGATAATAAATCTGCTCCTCCGGTTGCCCTTCAATCGCTATACCATAGTAACTGTGCGGTGTCATATATTTTTCAGTCAACGTGATAAAACAAGGGTGTTGCGTTGCAAAGACAAAAATTCCGCTTTCCTCCAACAGTTCATAAACAGCCATAAGAAGTGGTTCAATATCCGTAATATCCATAATTGCCATATTAGAAACTGCTTTCGTAAAGGCTCGATTTCTTTTTAATTCTAATATACTTTCTCTATTGGTCGCATCCGCTACACAAAATTCAATTTGTTTTGCATATTGTGATTGCCGTCTTTTAGCCAATTCTATCATTTTTTTGCTGTAATCAAAAGCGACAATCGAAGCGCCTCTTTGTGCAAGATACGAAGAATAATTTCCATTGCCACACGCAATATCCAAAATGTAATCCGCAGGATTAGGAGATAGAAGTTCCGTTACTTTGGGACGCACTACCTCTCTGTGAAATTCATTAGATTTGTCACCCATTGCATTATCCCAAAATTGTGCGTTTTTCTCCCAGATTTTTTTACTTTCCTCTGTTCCCATGTTCTCTCCCACTCCCAAAATTTGCCTTTTTGCTTCCATTAAATCTTCCTTACTATATTCCATTGTTACCCTCCATAACTTCTGATTGTTGCCGTCTTGACGATTATGTATCTTTACATTACCTTCTGAAACATATGGCGCACCTTGTCCAGGCGGCTGTTTGGACGGCGGGGCTGGATGACCGGCTGACCGACAGCGGCCTGATATCCTTTCAGCTCTGTAAGGCATACGCTCCGCCCGTTGGTGTAAAAGGCCAGATCAGTACGGTATGCCTGTATACAGCGGGCGGGAATCTCGCCAGTAAAGACAACTTCATCCTTTTTTACCTGGGCCGTTTCGATGGTGGCACAGTATTTCGGTGCATCATGATAAGCCCTGGAAAGGTATTCCTGGGGCGCATAGAGGATGAAGGAGAGATAAGGTTCCAGCAGCTGCGTCCCCGATTCCTTCAATGCCTGTTCCAATACAATCGGGGCCAATGAGCGGAAGTCCGCCGGCGTGCTGACCGGACTGTAATAAAGCCCGTATTCAAAGCAAATCTTACAGTCCGTTACGTTCCAGCCGAACAAGCCCTGCTCCAGCCCGTAACGGATACCATCCCTGACAGCGTTTTGAAAACTCTGGTTCAAGTATCCCAGCGAAACCCGGCTCTCGTATTGTACACCGGAGCCAAGCGAGAGTGGTGTAACAGACAGTCCTATGGATGCCCAAAACGGGTTGGGCGGCACCTCGATATGGATGGTGTGGCTGGCTGCTTTGAGCGGCCGCTCCATATAAATGACGGAGGGTTCCTTTACCACTGTTTCAAGCTTGTATTTTTCCGACAGCAAAGCGGAAACAACCTCCAACTGCACCCGGCCCAAAAAAGAAAGAATGATCTCATGGGTGATGGAATCCACTTCGCAACGCAAAAGCGGGTCAGTATCCGCAAGTTGCGTAAGAGCGTCCAGCAGCCGTTCTCTTTGCGCTGCCGTTTTCGGCGCAATCGTCGTCCGCAGCATGGGGAGGGGGTCCTCGCGCCACCTTTTACGAGGGAGCCGGGTTTGGTCCCCTAATACATCGTTTAACCTCACGCTGTCGCTGGGAAGGATAACAATTTCACCCTGATAAGCGGTGTCTGTCCGAACAATTTCCCCTTTGGATGGAATACGCATCTCTGTGATTTTCAGCTTTTCTCTCCCGGCCAGGGCCACCGTATCCCGCAGGCGCAGCGTTCCGCTGTATAACCGTAGATAGACACGCCGCTGGCCGCAATCGGTGTACTCAACCTTGAAAACGCTGCCGCATAGGGCGGCGCCCCCCTGTTCCCCAATCGGTTGGAACAGCCCTGTCACCGCATCCATCAACGGTTGAATGCCAAGGCCATTTTTGGCGCTGCCATGATAGACTGGGAACAGGGAGGCGTCTTGAACCCGCTGCTGTTCCTCCCGCGCAAGTTTTTCCCGGCTGATTGGTTCTCCTGCGATATACTTTTCCAATAATTCATCGTTATTTTCGATGACCGCATCCCATGCTTCTATGTCGGTATTTTCCTCCAGGACTATTTCCGGGGACAGCGACACCGTCTGCTTGATGATAATATCGGCGGAGAGCTTATCCCGAACAGACTGAACCACGCTCTGCAAATCAACGCCAGCCTGGTCGATCTTGTTGATAAAGATAACGGTGGGAATGTTCATTTTCCGCAGGGCATGGAACAGAATACGGGTCTGGGCCTGCACGCCATCTTTAGCGGAGATCACCAAGATGGCCCCATCTAAAACAGCCAAAGAGCGGTACACCTCCGCCAAAAAATCCATGTGGCCGGGCGTATCCACAATGTTAACTTTACATCTGTGCCACTGGAAGGAAGTGACTGCCGCTTGAATGGTAATCCCACGCTGCCGCTCCAAAAACATGGTGTCCGTCCTCGTTGTCCCTTTTTCGACGCTCCCCGGTTCTGAAATGGCTCCGCTGGCATATAGCAGGCTCTCCGTCAAGGTCGTCTTTCCAGCGTCTACATGGGCAAGAATTCCAATATTGATTATTTTCATGTGATTGTCCTCCCTTTACAGCCCCAAAGGGCATAAAAATCCCCAGCAGTAAAATACTTTTACCACTGGGGATTCTAATTTGCGGACATACACATATACAGCATACACCTATTTGTGATTGCTGTTTTTTGAATATGTCAAAATTGATAAGGCAAAAGTATTCTTAAATTGGGTACAAAAAACCAAGCCCCCACAAAAGGAGCTATCATAATTCTTTGTTCCCACTATTTGATTATAGTTTTATTTAAGAATACCTTGCCGCATATTTTTTACTCCTTTTCTGGAATGAAGCTATTATATCACATCAGTTTTAGGAAAGCAAGTACCTAAAAGAAATTTTTCTTCCCCTTATATGTAACAATCATACCGGCTTCCTGGTGTTCAGAATGGTTTCTGCTGTCTGCTGTGGTGTTTGATTGGAATTGTCCAGCCAAAAGCCGATCCGTGGTGTTGTCTGCATAAATGTATCGTATAAGGTTTCAACCGTAAAGCCGGAATAGCCTGTTTTCTCCCTGTATCGTTCCCTTTCTTTTATTGTTTCCACATCTGGACAAAGAACGACAACCTCAACAGGGTATTTATGCAGATAATTTATCATTCGGTTTAATTCATCACCGTAGTAGTTATCTTGGATCACTACAGAAAAGCCGTTGTCAAAGTATGACCTTGCCGCATCAGCAGTCAATTTGTATCGAAGGTACAGCTGGCGGACTGCTTCCGCTGATGGGGTAGCTGACATATTTTCTCTGCCTGAAATAATCATTTTTCGGAACACATCACCACGAAGATGGACGCATTTTTCTATTGATTTTGCCAGTAAATCGGAAACTGTAGATTTTCCAGAAGCCATTAAGCCTGTAATGAGATAAATTTTTTGTTTCATTTCACTTCCTCCGGCACAAAAAATATGTACATGTAACTAATTCAACACATTTATAATTTGAATAGGGACATTATAGCATTTACTAAATACAAATTCAATGTATACGGAAAGAAAGATATAAGGAGTGGGAGGGATTCCGCCGTAGTCGGCATTGTAGGAAAATCCAAAAGTTTAGATTTTCCCACAATGCTTATCTTTTGGTCTTTGGTTCGGAATAGTGTAGTGCTGGCGGTCTATCTCTTGTTTTCGGTTGCTTGCTTCCTTACCGTACATGAGCATTGGCTCCGGGATTGTCGTTGCCGTAACCCTCCATTAAGTTAATGGCACCCCAAATGCCAAGACCTGCGCCAAGCGCGATAACCAAAGTCTGCAATACACCAACTGCGCTGTTAAAGAAATCCATATAAACCTCGCTTTCTGCCGTTGTGCGGCTCAAAAAATGTTATGGAAAATGAAAAATGCCGCCGTTATTCTTCGGCGGCTGCGTCCTCGTCGGACAAATCTATTTCGTATATGTCAAAGGCTTCATCGGGCTTTACGATTGCCGGACGGGTAGACATATACCGTTCCACGTCAAAAGCGTTTCTTTTGTCGAAGTCGGAAAGGTATTTGTAGTTCGGGTGTTTCGTGATGTCGTATTTGTCGCTTAAAAAGGGACGCACACCGCGTAGCTGCAAAATACATTTCCCACCGTCCATAACTGCTATTTCGTCCTGTGTCATCAGCTCCTTTCCTAATTTTTGATAATTCAGTCCATGAGAAACCTGCGTGCCGCGATTTTCGGAAGTGTTGAAACTGTCGATTGTTTCCCGTCCCAAGTTATCCGAAATCTCTTTTGCATTTTTCCCACGTCCTCCCAAAAACAAGGTGCTGTCGGCATTATCAAGTATGATTTCTGCCGCGTCCCTGTAAATGGCTTTTAGCTGGCTCTGCGATTGCAGAATGATAGAAGCGGACATTTCCCTACTGCGGATTGTAGCAATCAATTTATCGAAGCGGGGTATCTGTCCGAATAGCGATAGGTAAGACCTGAGCGGCGCGTCAGCGCCGCTTTCCGTCTTTTCCCCCGCTTCACACCGTGCGTGCGGCTTTCACCGCACACGGCGTTCCATCGACTTTGAAAGAATTGTAAATAGATACAGTTTTCAGTGAGCGATTGCGTTTAGATTGAGAATAAGCCTGCTATTTTGCGCAAAGTGTTTAACTTCGCACGCTGTCTTGTGTTTAACCGCAATGTTTGAACAAGGCGTGCAATTACCTCGCTATCAGTGGCATGGATTAAAATATGGACGGTCTCTGTAACCAGCACCAGATTCCCATATTGGTCGTTACCGCCTTTCTCTCGCGGGAGCTTGTGGTGACAATGAATGTCCCCGATTTCAAGCGGCTGTTTGGTAACGGCGCAGCACCCATGTTGAGCGCAATACAGTGCCAATCTGTTGTTGTTCAGTTCCACACTTGCAAATTGTACCGGGTTCCGCATGAGGTAGTGTAAAATGCTCATATTTACGGATTCCAGATTTTTGTGAATACTTCTGCGGCCTTGTTCCGTGTACTGGTTCACTTCCCGCCGTTTGTAGAGCGGTGCTTTGGTTTGGACATACCCAATAGGGATAACTGCCTGTCCGCTTACATAGCGAATTTGCTTGCTTCTTCCATACCGCTCCGCAATGTAGGCGGGCAAAGGGTTTCCTTGCTTTTGCAAGCGCTCTCTCAATCTGTTCTGCATGGTTCGAGTGATGCCGAGGGCGATTTTATGAATGTCTTTGCTGATGTGGGTAGCATAACGGTAGTAATTGTGGATGCCTGAAACATAGGCGTTATAGGCTCCAATGGCTTTATATTCCTCATTCACGTTTGCCGGGGACTGGATTCTTTTCACCATTTCCCGCGTTTGCCGCTTGACTTTCTTGACTGCCTTATCGTTCATGTGCGATTCTACCGCGTACTTTGCTGTGCCGTTGCTCTTGACGCCTTTTCTCACAGCTCTTAACTTGAAGCCGAGAAAATCGGAGTATTGCCTTTTCAAATTGACAATTCTGGACTTTTCGGGGCTGATGTCCAGCCCCAGCCGTTCCTTTAGCCAATCTCTTGTAGCGGCAAAGAGTTTTACTGCGTCGCTTCGCTTGCGGCAGAAGATTTTGAAGTCGTCGGCATACCGGACGATGTAGCACTCTTTTAGGGCAGAGCCTTTTCGGAGCATTTCATACTTCTGGCTTTTGTCAATAACCCCATTGTCAGACCGCGCATATTCACGGTTTTTGCGTGTAGGCATATTCTCCCACTGGCTGGCAATCCACCAATCCAATTCGTTCAAGACAATGTTGGATAGCAGTGGGGAAATGATACCGCCCTGCGGCGTCCCCTTTTGCGGAAAACCGATTCCTGCTACTTCCGCTTTCAGCATGGCTGATATGATACTCAGCACACGCTTGTCCTGTATCCCCATATTCCACATCTGCTTGAGCAGTTTTCCGTGGCTGACATTATCGAAGAAACCTTTTATATCAATATCAACCACATAATGCAGACCGCGTTTTTGTATCATTGCGTAGCACTGTGCCAGCGCGTGTTCTGCGCTCCTGTTGGGACGGAAACCGTTGCTCCGCTCATGGAATTTCGCTTCGCATATTGGTTCCAGAATTTGCAGGAAGCATTGCTGGATCAGCCTGTCGGCAATCGTAGGGATTCCCAGAGGGCGAGTTTTCCCTGTGTCTCCTTTGGGAATTTCCACCCGGCGCACCGGCTGGGGCTGGTACTGCTCCAACCGCCTTTTTATATAGTGAATGAGTGCTGTGTTTGTGAACTTTGACAGGTAGCGGACAGTTTTTCCGTCCGTTCCCGCCGTTTTGCTGCCCTTGTTTTTGCTGATATTTCGGTAAGCAAGTAAGATATTTTCATCGGCGGCCACCAACTCCATCAGCACGGTAAAGCGTTTGTTTTCCGCACTTTGGGCATAGAGCCTGTCCAATACCTCCTGCAAGCCGAAGTATTCAGCGTTGCGCAGTTTCGCTTTCTTTTGCAATTTCTTCACTGTCATAGTCGGCATACCTCCTTTGGGGTGTGCCTTTCTTAGTCATACTCGAACCTATGAATACTGTTCTTTTATTCTTGCTTTCAAAGCCGACTGGTGCCTGTTCCTCCACCGCCATTACAGCAGCTTCAACGGTCGTGGCACCGCTCTCAGTTGGATAAAGGCACGTTATACAGTCTGCTTTCCGTGCCAGCACTTCACAGCGCCGCAATGCGCTCCATGCTCCAACCTTTCCACGTTCCGATATTCCTATCTGTGCATATACCTTTAGGTGGCCCCTTTAAGCCAGTGCGCTTGGGCGGCGCCTGTAACGCCGCAGGGAGTTTCATACTAACAACTCTTACTCGTCCCCACGCACATCGCCATAGGCGGCAACCGCATTTCTGCGGCTCATTCGTCTTGACCCGTACATTCAGGGCTTCGTCAGTGCGCTTCACCGCACATTCTCACCATGGGCATTTTGTAGACCCCCGGCGTATCATCCGCACACCCCACCGCTGGGGCGCTTTCCTCGGCTTGACCCGTTAGGACAGACTTCCGCCGACTTCCGCGCGCTCTCGGACACAGTGCGTCTTTGCGCTTGCACCATGCCCGGCGCAGTCTTAGGGCAGACGTTTCAGGGCGTTACCCCATCATTCCACCTGTCGGAATATCAGTTCTATGAAACTGATTTATTCTCGAAACTCCTTTCAATTTTCATATATTTTTCTCAGCTTCACGCCTAACCTTTTCAGTTAGGAACGTGTCGCACTGTTCGCAAACTCGTCAAGCAAAAAGCGGACGTGAACAGGCAATTTGCCGTTGTATTCGTCGTCTGCTTTATCACAAAGCAAGTTGAAAAGCTGTGATTGCAAAATAGCGATAACAAAATTAAAAGTGTCGTCGGTATCGCTCATTATGAGGAAAAGCGCGGTTTTCCGGTCGCCCAATGTGTCAAGTTCCAATTCATCATAGGACATGAGTTCCCGGAGTTCCTCTATATCAAAAGGGGCAAGCCGCGCACCGCAAGAAATAAGGATTGACTTTGCCGTTTTGCCAGAGACGAAAAGTCAAGGACTTTTTCATCAAA
>NZ_KI271721.1:0-50922 GCF_000469445.2 Oscillibacter sp. KLE 1745
GGCCGCGTCAGCGGCCGCCTGATTTATTGGAAAATGCATAACGAGCTTATGCAGGCTGCATCTGTAAAGCCAGATACCTTGCTTTTTGTGAAGGCGCAGCTCGGGTGGTCTTCATTTGCCGTTCACTTTTGGAAAAACAGGCAGGAGAGGCGGAGAACTTTTTGAAGGTAAAACATTATGTAAAGTTTAGACGCTTTTTTGGGCGGTGGAAAAGCGCAAAAAGAGAAGATGGTAAATTTATACAATTTACAAAAAAATATTGAAAATAAATAGAAAATTCGCGTGTGGAAAATCATGTGGAAAATGTGAATAACTCTTTGTAAAAAGAAATTATCAAATAAATTATGTAAATGCTGAAAAGAACGGAAGACTGCAAAAAGAAGGGAGTCAACAGAAAATAATGACAGAATTTGTCGAAGTTTCTTGGGAAAATCACAACAGAATTTCCTGTTGTAATGGGCGGAATTCGGGGGAAAAGCGTAGGAAATAGGCTAATCGCCTGAAAATATTTTGAAGGAATTCCTTCAAAATACAAAATGTAATATACAGGAATTGCCATGCAGAGAGTGTGGCAGGAAATCAAAAGAATCTGTTGACGTCCGTCAAAAAATATGATAAAATATATCCTGTTCTGGATGTGCCTTTCCAAAAACACCATGTCATGAATTGATAAGCTAATGTAGCTCAGTCGGTAGAGCAGCTGATTCGTAATCAGCAGGTCGTGTGTTCGAGTCACATCATTAGCTCCAAAAAGCACCTGAAATCTGTGGATTTCGGGTGCTTTTTGCTGTAAAAAATTGCATATTTCAGGCAGGTGAACTGCTCCCTGTCAAGTAGAGAAAGCAAGAAATAAAAACTATGCAGAGGATTCTATATCGTGTGGGATTTTCTGTATAGTTTTTATTTTGCTGAAGCTGCGATCAATTCCGACGGTGTCATACAGCCAATCTTTTTCTGGCACCGATCGTTGTTATAAAAATCAATATATGCGCAGATCGCCTCCCGCAGAGTTTCGTGATCCTCGAAATAATAGAGGTAATACATTTCTGTTTTCAGGATTCCTTAGAATCCTCCATTGGGGCGTTGCCAAGGTAGCGCCCCACACGGGACATGCTGTGGCATACCTCAGCGCGTTTCATTTCTTTTCGGAAGGAACGACTGGTATATTGGACGCCCCGGTCGCTGTGCAGCAGTGGTTTTGCGTCCGGATATTTCTGAAACGCTTGATCGAAGGTGTCCAGAACAAGAGGTGTATTATTGCGGCGGCTTAGGGAGAACGCAACGATATTCCTTCCGTACAGATCCGGCACAGCACTCAAGTACGCCTTGCTGATGGAGCCATATTTGAACTCTGTTACGTCAGTCACCCACTTCTCATTCTGCCGGTCTCATTCTGCCGGTCAGACGAAAACTCTCTGTTCAGGACATTTTCCGCGACGTATTCTGACGGAGTTTTCTTCTTATACAGCCGCTTTTTCTTCCTGCATACAGACCGCAGGCCAAGCACACGCATAAGACGGTAGATTCGTTTCAAGTTGTACTTTAACCCATACCGGCGATCCAAAATAATTTTCATCTGCCGGTATCCAGGAATGCCGCGCTGGGCTTGATAAATTTCGGTAATAAGCCCGGCCAGCTTCTCATCTTCTATTTGCTTTTGGCTCACGGTGCGGTTGAGGCATTTGTAATATACCCGGCCCTGCTGAAGCTTCCGATGCAGCACAGCCTCCATTTCCAGCTTAAGATTGACCGTTTTGAGCTGCTTATTCTCAGTAACCCAATCGGAAAGTTCTCTGGGGCATTTTCTCTCATGCCTCAGGCTGTTGATGCCTGCCGCATGATATTTCCGCACCCAGCTGTAGACCTGCTGGGATGTAAACCCAAAGAGAGCTGCTGTCAGGGCGTAGTCCCTGTCATGGGTGATGCAGAATTCCGCCGCCTGTTTCTCTTCTCCACTGATCTTGGCCATACACGTACCCTTCCTGGCTCCGACCGCGGGACGGAACTCTTTTTGGCCATTATACAACGAAACCCACTTCTCAAGCTGTGTTCTCGATCGAATCTACAGATATCCTCTTCACTCATCCGCCCGGACAAATAGACTTCTACCGCTTTGCACTTGATCTCATCGGAGTAGTGATGTTTTCCAGCCCAATGGCATAGACCTTCCGTGCCAAACATTTCATATTTTGTAGTGTGCTCCGGCTCACGTCAAATCTTGCTGCGGACTGATTGAGACTTTCCATTCCAATGAGACTGTGCTTTACCGCAATGATTTTTATTTCCAAACTCACGTAATTCACCACTAACATAAGAATGCTCTCCATCTGAAGTAGTTGAAGATTTTTACTCTCTGCTTGTCTACTCTATGGGGAGCATATCAGAAAATCAGCGAAAACAGGATTCAGGTTATCTCAAATAACTGGTTAATCGGAAAAGCTTTTCTTTGTCTAGGATTGTGACGGAGCCGCGGGAGGTTGAAACGATGTTCAAATCCCGCAGATTTCGGAATGCGCGCGCCACGTCCAGGCGGCTTTCGCCGATAATGTCTCCAATATCATCTTGAGTTAAAATAAGCCCGTTCTGGCGGTATACGTTATACAAAGAACTATTGGAGTACAAAAAATTACATACTTTTGTAAAAGCTCCGCAATTTGACAGAAAAAATGTCTCAAATTCATAGCGGTTATGCTGAAAAGCAATCCAATCATAATTTGCGGTGCGCAATGCGGCGGAGCTTTCAAACAGTTTGTGATACGTTGCCTGCTTCAGGCATATAGCGTCCACATCCGTCAGGGTCTGGGATTTGAAGTAGTCCTTGTAGACGAAGTTTTTTTCCGAAACCGGCAGACATAGGGAGTACGGGATCAGAGTACCGGGTCCAAAGATGCCGGTCACCTTTTCCGTACCGTTCTCGTGCACAAAAAAGTATTTGGAAAGGCCGTTGACCGTATAAAAAATATTCCGGATCTTATAGTCCGTGGGAATGGCTTCGCCCTTCCGGAAGTGGACCGGGACACCGCTCTGACGGAAGAGCTCTTCAAATTCCCCAAAATGAGAATCGTAGTATATGTCGGAAAGCTTCATGGTTTTCTCCTCCAAAACACTTGCAAAGATCTCGCAAAAATTTATGCACTATGTATCAAATGAGATATACACTTTGTAAGAAAGTCAGTATATTCCATAATGAAAGGAGGAACTTTCGGTGAAAAAAGCAAAATTCATCGAAGACAGAGTTCCTCCGGCCGTCAGAGGAAATATACCACAGGGATAGGGGATTTTCAAGCGGCCAAAAGTCTGGAAGGGGTGTGTTGCTTTTGTGAAAATTGAGAGTGTCGATATTTTCCTGCTGCGCCATAGCGGGCATTCGTATTCTGATTATCCGTTTCAGCCCGTTGTGTGCCGTATCAATACAGACGAGGGGATCTGCGGCTTCGGGGAAGCGGGGATCTCTATCGGGCCTGGTGAAAACGGTGTGGCGCATATGCTGAAGGACCTTTCGGAGATGATTTTGGGAAAGGATCCACTGGACAACGAGGTGATCTGGGAGGACCTTCACAATCGCCTTTACGGCCATCTCAGCGGCGGGGGCGTCGTGGTTTACTCCGCCATGAGCGCCATCGATATCGCTTTGCTGGATATCAAGGGAAAGGCGCTGGGTGTGCCCATCTACCGGCTTCTGGGCGGAAAGCATAACGCAGAGCTGCGCTGCTACCTGTCCCAGGCACAGACAGGGTACGGAGAGCAACTGGCGCCTCTGGGAAAAGCTGCAGAGTATGCGCAGACCTGCCGAAAGATCATGGCGGATGGCTTTAAGGCGGTGAAGATCAACTTCCTCTCTTATGACCGGCAGGGGAAAAAGATCCCCAGAATAGAGACGACCGGCCCGTTGACAGCGCAGCTACGGGAAATGCTGGAAGAGCGGCTGTGTGCGATTCGGGAAGAATGCGGGTACGGATTGGAGATCATCATGGAGAACCTGTGTGCTTCGGATGCTACCTCCGCCCGGGGAATCGCTGAGATCGCAAAAAAATACCGAGTGCTGTTCATCGAGGAGGCAACTGCTAATTTTAATCCGGAGCTCTACCGCGTGATCGCACAAAGTACATTTATTCCCCTCTCCGCCGGCGAGCGAGTCCATACAAGATGGGAATTTTACCAGCTCCTGCGGCACAACGCTGTGTCCGTGATACAGCCGGATATCTGCAATACGGGGGGATTGTCCGAGGCAAAGAAGATCTGCGACCTGGCACAGCTGTTTGATGTCAGAGTACAGGCACACGTGGCGGGCACTCCGCTGACGGAGGCGGCCGCCATGCACCTGGAAGCAGCCATTCCCAATTTCTTCTATCATGAGTATTTTTATATGTCTCTCAGACCCGAATGCCGCTCTTATGGGAAGTATATCTATGCGCCGCAAAACGGCATTCTTCGTCCGCCGGAACTCCCTGGCCTGGGACAGGAGCTTTCCGACCAGGCGATGGCAGAAGCTGTGGGGCGCTTGGTCGTAAAAAGATAACGATATGACTGGACGCGTAAAGGAGGATCACTATGAAAAAAATGCTATCTCTTATGCTGGCGATTTCCTGCATCCTGCTGACCTGCATCGGCTGCGGCGGTATGGAGACGGGGGATGCGGCCGGAGAAGGCGCCACCTCGGGTGAGACTGTTGTGTGGAAAATGGCCACACAGGATACCGCGGATTCCGCCAATGGCCTGGGCTGTGAAAAGTTTGCGGAACTGATCGCGGAAAAGACAGACGGGCGCTATCAGATCGAGGTCCATGCCAACGGCACCCTGACGACGCCAGCCGACAGCATTCAGGATATCCAGATGGGCACCATTGAGCTTTCTCTGGTCAACGTCTCCGTACTGACGGGCAGCGTGGAAGGCCTGGGCGTGTTTGATATGCCCATGCTGATCAAGGACAATGCGCAGGCGGACGCAGTGACACTGGACCATCTGGATTATTGGCAGGATATGATGGAGAAGGAAGGCGGCTTTTCGTGTCTGACCATTTTTGAGACCGGCTGGAGAACCATCACCAACAACAAGCGGGAGATCCGCAGCGCTGCGGACTGCGAGGGTTTGCGGATCCGCGTCATGCAGAACAACAACTATATCGATATCTGGCAGCGGCTGGGCTGCGACCCCGTTCCCATGGATATGGCGGAGGCGTTCACCGCCATGCAGCAAGGCGCCATTGATGGGCAGGACAACCCCGCCATTTTCTGCATCAGTAATAATATCCCGGAGGTCAACAAGTATTTCAGCCCCATCAACTATATTTACTCCTGCATCCCGGTTATTATGAACACTGCCGCCTGGGATTCCCTAAGCTCTGAGGATCAGGAGATTTTTGCCGAGTGTGCCTATGAGGCGGCGGTTTATCAGCGAGAGGCCGCTCGCCAGCAGGAGCAGGAGGCTTACGCAGAGATGGAAGAGAAGGGCGTCACGATCACGTACGACGTGGATCGGGAATCCTTCCAGAGGATCCTGCAGCCCATGGTGGAAGAAAACTATGACAAGTATGCGGATTCTATCGATCTGATCAATTCCTGCGCGGAGGCGGCGTAACCGTTGACAGCTTCGAGGGCGGGGCGCTGGGCTCCGCCCCCTGGAAAAGGAGGGGTGATGATGAGAAGTGAAAATGTGATTGGTCGGATTATGCGGGTAATTTCGATTGCGATTTCCGTCATGCTTGTGGTGATTGTTCTGGTGATCTGTGCCCAGACTTTTTTTCGCTACGTAGTGTTCAAAAGTCTCTCCTGGTCGGAAGAGGTGTCCCGATTTTTATTTGCAATTTTGGTGTCCTGGGGCATTTGCATAGGAATCCAGAGGGATTCACTTATTCGCGTGGATATCATTGATAAAAAATTTTCTCCCAAAGCGATGGGGATTTTCAGAATCCTTTATGCACTCTCTGGCGTGTTTGTCTGTGCGGTGCTTACCATATACAGCAAAACACAGATCGCGCTGGGGTGGACACGTAGCAGCGACGCGCTGCAGATTCCCATGGCATGGATCTATATCGCGATGGAGATTGGATATGTTCTGGCGCTGTTGTCGGCCATTTTAAAGCTTCTGCAAGAAATTTTATCCTACTGCAGAATGTGGCGGGCAGATAAGCCTATGAAAGGAGGCGATTCTCTGTGAGCACGCCGATTATTCTTCTCTTAGTTATTATGGTGGGCGGGATTTTGCTGGGGTTTCCTATCGTATGGGCGATGATGAGCGGATGCATCGCCTGCCTGATGCTGGAGCCGAATTTGGTTTTGACGATCGTGCCCCAGAAGGTGTTCCTGGGCCTGAACAACTTTGCATTTTTGGCAATCCCCTGCTTCCTTCTGTGCGGAGATATCATGGCCCGGGGCGGTCTTTCCAGGCGCCTTTGTGATTTCTGCAATGCCCTGGTGGGCTGGCTGAAAGGCGGACTTTCCATCGTGGCCATTATTGCCTGTGCTATTTTTGCGGCGATCTCCGGCTCCGCTGTTGCTACTACAGCGGCGATTGGAGGTATCATGCATCCGGAGATGGTGAAACGGGGATATTCCAGTCCCTATTCCGCGGCGCTGCCTGCGGTAGCCGGGACTTTGGGCATCATTATTCCGCCCAGCATTGTGTTCGTGATCTATGGAAATATTACCGGGACATCTATTTCTCAGCTGCTGATGGCAGGCGTGGTCCCCGGTGTGCTCTGCGCGGCGGCGCTGTGCGTTTTGGCGTATATCATCGCCAGAAGGCGCAGCTATGAAGTTGACCAGATGTTTTCCTGGCGGGGACTGGGGCAATCCTTCCTGCGCTCCGTTTTTGCGCTGCTGATGCCGCTGATCATCCTGGGCGGTATATACGCAGGCATCTGCACGCCCACGGAGTCCTCGGCCATCGCCTGCCTCTATGGTGCCATCGTATGCTTTGTGGCCTACCATGACCTTACCTTCAAGAGCTTCTGCAAAGTTCTGGAAAGCACGGCTGTCAGTGTTTCCACGCTGATGCTACTGGTGGTAACAGCCCAGGTGGTGGGATTTCTGTTCACCTATTACAGCATCCCCACCACAGTAGCAAACTTTTTCCTGGAGCATGTGGCCAGCAAGACGGGCTTTATCCTCATCACCATCGCAATTATGGTGCTCTGTGGCATGTTCCTAGATACCTCTGCCAACAATCTGATCCTGGGCCCGATTTTCTCGCCCATTGCCGCCATGTATGGCATGGACCCGGTTCACTTTGGCCTGATCTTTGTATTCCTGCTGGCTCTTGGACAGGCTACTCCGCCTTTCGGTACCTGCCTCTTTGTGAGCTGCACTTTGAATAACGACACGTTCTCCGATGTGGTGAGGGAAAGCTTCCCCTTTATGATCACGGAGTTGGCCTGTATCATCCTGTTTGCCTTTGTGCCCGGACTGAGCACCTGGCTACCCGGCATGATGCAGGGATAAAGATTTCATGTGAGGTGTGTGAATATGAGTTTTGCAGCAAATGTGCAGAATTGGAATGACTGTGTGTGGACGGACGTGCGGGAGAAGATGCGCGTTCTGGCATATCAGGGAGAGAACCTGACTGCCACGCTGACGGAGGTCTCCGCCGGCCATACTCCCGGGCCACACCGGCACATATACGAACAGCTCGTGCTGATCCTCCAGGGTGAATGCGACTTTTTCATCGATGGCACGCCATACCATCTGATGCCTGGGTGTTTGGTAGACATCCCGGCGAATATCGAGCATTATATCGTGGCCAAAGGAGAGGTGCCCGTGCTCAATCTGGATGTGTTTGCACCGCGACGCCCTGAACGCGAGGAGAGCCGCCGCGCTCAGACGCCCCGGGAGAGGGCGGCGATCCCGCTGTTTGAAGAGCAGAACGCGGAAATGTGACAAAGGAGCGTCTGCCGTGGAAATGCATAATTGGATTTTTGAGAAGTTGCAAAAAAAAACGTTCCTCATAGGAGCGTTCTGTGCGTCATGCGATGCCAATCTGGTGGAGATCCTGGGCCTCAACGGGATCGATTTCGTGGTGCTCGATATGGAACATTCGCCCCTGGATCTGGAGAACATGGTACATATGATCCGGGCGGCGGAAATGTATCAGGTGGTCCCAATTGTCCGAGTTTATACGCCGGAGGGAAAACTGATACGCCGCATCCTGGATATCGGAGCCCACGGGATCATGGTCCCTCTGGTGGACAGCAGGGAAGAGACGATGGAGATTCTGGATGCAGTGAAGTATCCGCCTCTTGGGAAGCGGGGTATGAACTACGGACGGGGTCCCCGCTGGGGAGAATATGAGAACTATGTCCAGCAGGCCAATGAGGCTCTTTCAACATTTGTGCAGTGTGAAACGGCTGAGGGGGTTCGCAGTATTAAGGAGATCACCGCTGTACCGGGCCTGACAGGCGTTTTTATCGGGAGCGCAGACTTGTCCATGAGCCTAGGCCATCCCCAGGATCTGCATCATCCCGAAGTGGACGGGGCCTTTCACCGGGTTTTGACAGCCTGCAAAAAACAGGGGATCCTGGCTGGGATTGCCACGTCCTCCATGCAGGAGGCGGTGCTCAGGATTCAGGAGGGCTTTCAGATCGTCACCGTCATGAACGACCTTGTTTTTTTCAAACAGCAGAGCAAGCGCTATTTCAGAGGGATCGCTCACGAGTGTGCCGGTATGTGACTGGGCCATTTCAAACGCGGAAAAGCAGTGAGACAAGGAGGAAGTATTTGTGTTGGAATCTCGCCTTTTGCAGGGGTGCTGCGATATCCATCTGCATGTTGCGCCGTCGCTGATACCCCGCTCCGCCGACATCGTAACAGTTGCCCGTCAGGCGGAAGCTGCGGGTTACAGGGCGATCGTCATCAAGGATCACCACTATAATTCGGCGCCGGCGTGCGACCAGATCCAGCGGTACTTATTTAACGGATCTCCGTTGCGGATATTCGGAAGCATCGCCCTGAACAACTCGGTGGGCGGAGTCAATCCATACGTGGTGGAGGCTGCCATCAATTTCGGGGTCAAAATCGTCTGGCTGCCCACGGTTTCTGCGCGGCAGCACATGGAATTCCACAAAGCGGGAGGAGCATTTCCCTCGACCCGGGTGGCGCTTCAAGAGCGGCCGATCACACTGACGGATGAAAAGGGAGATCTCAAGCAAGAAGTCCGCGATGTGATCCATCTGGTGGCCCAGGCGCCGGATGTGGTTTTGGCGACCGGGCACGCCAACGCGGCGGAGATCGAAAAGGTTGTGGAAGAGGCTGTCAGCAGCGGAGTCAAGAAGATCCTTGTTGATCATCCCACGTTTGGGTTGGGAGCAAATTTGGAGCAGGTAAAGTGCTGGGCCTCTTTGGGGTGTTGGATTGAACATTGTGGAACGATTTCGGCCCCAGAAATGGGGGAAAAGGGAACAGCTATTTCTGCAATTGCCGACTATATCCGTGAAATTGGCGTAGACCATACGATCCTTTCGTCTGATTATGGACAGGCGAAGTTTGGAAACTGCATTGAGGGTATGAGTCGGTACCTGCAAGCATTGGCTAATACCGGTTTTACCCAGGAAGAAATTCATAAGATGAGTGGAGAAAATCCTGGTAAACTGCTTTCCTTGTAAATGCAATCAAGCTCTGCATTATTGAATTGCAAAGTAAAGGAACGGCACAGAGAAGCATTTGTGTTGAAATTTATGAAAACCGGGTAAAAGATAAGTCGAACGGTAGCAGAGGTTATTATGCCGCTTCGCCTAATGCTCTCGGCAAGCTACTGCATATCCTCGTCCATTAAAACCTTGAACGGGTGGCCTGGAATCTCGTCAATCTACGATAAGGGAATATCTCTGATTTTACTCAGCTTTGCGTCTGCACGGCTTTCATCTGCCTGAAAAAGGTCATCGTAAGCGGTCAGTTTGATTTTGGTTTCTTTGCTTCTCGCTGATCTCCGCCTCGGTCCTTCCCGAATCCTTGAATCGTAAGATGACCGCCTGACCCACTACCCGGAAAATCGGGGCGGAGACATTGGGGGGAAGAGGGCTAAACGGAATCTCCCACCCAGCAGAAAGCGCCCAAGAGGGCCTAAAACGGCACATGGGGCGCTTGGCCTACACTTTGTAATCAGCAGGTCGTGTGTTCGAGTCACATCATTAGCTCCAAAAGAAGCCCTGAGGTCCAACGGCCTTGAGGCTTCTCTTTTTCTGGAAATGTTGTATAACGGTGGTAATGTGGTAGCAACTGTCATTTTAGCTTGTGCATCTCCGGCTGGAGGCGGCCCGGATCGTTGTTATTGATGAGCGCAGAACCTGTGCTGCCTAAGGCATCTGTGCGCACTGGCGGCAGGCCGGGGCTGGTGAACGAGAACCCCGACCATGTGCGGCCTGCATACTGCCAGAGGGCCTCTCGGAAGGAGGATGCCCCTGTGAGCAGCTGGAGCAGAGAAGTTCAAAACGCAAAGAGGAGACGGAAAACCGTGTGGCTTCCTTCGAGCGAAAGAGGGCCCCGGTGCGGAATCCGCACCGGGGCCCATGAGGTTTTCAATGTCCGTTTCGACCGGAAGCTCCACGGCTTTGCGCGTGCTTCCTGCCGCGCTCCGCCGGGACCTTACTTATAATAAATTCCCAATAGCGCCTTGTGAGGCTCTGTGAATGCCCCCAGCCGGATCTCCATGCTGATCTCGAAGGCCCGGTCCCAGGGGAAGCCGTATCCCGTCAGCTCCACGCCGCCCCAGCCCCGCTCGGCATACTCCCGGGTGGAGGAAAGGGAAGAGATGAAGTTGCTCCGCTCCAGGTTTTCGATCACCGGGGCCACGGCCACTGCCATGCCGGCCTCCAGCCGCTCCAGGATGGCCACCCGGTCGATGTCCGGCATCCAGAAGTTGTCGGCATTGCCCGACAGGTCGTTCCGGACAAAGCTCAGAATGTCGTTGCGCACGATGTTCTTGTAGCAGAAGTCCTTCAGAATGCTGTCCGCCAAGGTCCGGACAAATGCCTGTTCTGTGGCATCTGTTTGCTTACCGTGCTGGAGGAAGGCATACCGGGCCACACCATGGCTCAGGGCCGTGCCGGTGACGATGGCCATATCCAGAAAGCCCGCATAGCTCAAAAGCCAGCCAAGCTCTGCCTGATCTGTCAGCGCCTTATGGAAGGCGGTCCCGTAGGTGCCGTTTCCCGCGTCGATGAGGATGGTAGGCAGCCCGGCAGCCCGGTTGTCGTTCAGACACTGGACCAGTGCGTTGATATACGTCTCCTGGGCTGCCGGGTCTGCCGGCTGGGTCAGCACCAGCATTGCCAGTTCCTCGCCGCCGGGTTCCGCCATCGTCAGGTCGAAAAAGTCGAAGTGCTCTGCCACGATGGCCTCCAGAGGCTGGTAGTCATAGGCGCAGGCGGGTTGGTCCTCAGTACCGCCGAAATACTGGACGGACACCGCAGCACCTTCCCAGCCGTACTCCTCCAGGCAGAGCTTCGTCACCGCCTTAAAGGCCAGGTCGTCCACACCGGAGAGCAGGGCGTCCCCTTGGCGCAGCTGCGCCCGGAGATAGGCGATCTCGTTTTTCTGGATGCTGTCCTCCTCCGAGGAGTCGTCGATGCCGATCAATACCCGGAACTGCCCGTCCGCCGTCTCCTCCAGAGCTTGGAACATGGCGTCGCTAAGCCGCAGCTTCCGCTCCCGGGAGGCCAGATAGTTCTCCACGGCTCCCTCCGGCAGCGGCTCCTCCGCCTCCACCGGGACGGGGGTTCCGTCCGCCCCCAGGGGGTAGTCCGCCACAATGTTCCCGATGGTCAGATCCGTGCCCTCCAGGTGGGGACGGGGTGCCATGCCGTAAGTCCGCAGGGCATTGTACTCGTTGAGGCCGAACCCGCCGTAGCCGGTGGTGGCCGCCAGCCGCATGACTGTGTCCAGCAACCAGATCCGGTTGTTCTCATCCGCTGCCAGCAGGTCGATCACCGCCGTCAGCAGCTCCGCTTCCACCAGTGTCTCTCCGGAGGAAAGCGTCACCGGGTTCTCCCCAGTCATAGCCCGGGAGCTGACCAGCCCGCCGGAGAGCAGCTGATCCAGGGACAGGATGTACCGGTCACACCCGGCGGCCTCCTGCTTAGCCACCCACTCGTACAGTGCTCCCCGGTCCCCGTACTGGGTCCCGTTCTCATTCGGGGGCTGGCCGTCCAGCCGGGTGCGGTACAGGTCCCGCTCCGGCATGGCCAACTCGTAGCCCAAGGATTCCGCCAGGTATACCACCCGCTCGGCGTTGTCTGGCCGGTCATCCAGAGGTACGTAGGCGATCACCGGCGCACCGGCCTGGGGGGTCTCCTGTTCCACAGGCTCCGTCCGCACCGGCCCGCACCCTGCCAGAAGCGTACAGGCCAGCGCCGCTGCCAACATCCGTCTTCTCATGGTATGTTCTCCTGTTTCCAAAAGAGCGGAGCCATCGGCTCCGCTCCATCTGTTCTGTCCTGCCCCACACTCTCGGGACGGGAAAAGGGGCAGGGGAAAACCTTCGGTTTTCCCCAGTTGATCTGCCTCCGGCAGCTCAAGAATCTGAAACCATTTTCGGCAGGATATGCGCCTGCCGAAAATACATGGACTCAGCCGCCTTGGGCGGCGTCTCCAGTGACCGCCGTGGTGGCTCGGAGGGGAGCCTACTCCCCTCCGAATTCCCTCACAGTCCGAATGCTCCCAGGTCCAACCCACCGGTGGCCTGCTCGATGCTCTTGTCCATGGCCTCCCCGGCCTGGCGCAGGGCCTCATTTACAGCGGATACCACCAGATCCTGGAGCATCTCCACATCCTCCGGGTCCACGGCCTCCGGTTTGATGGTAACGGCCAGCACTTCCTTTTTGCCGTTGACCTTGGCCTCTACCACGCCGCCTCCCACGCTGGCGGTGAACTCCTGGGCCTCTACGGCCTCCTGGGCCGCATTCACCTGCTCCTGCATCTGCTGGATGCGGGCCTGCATCTCCGCCTGGCGCTGAGCGCCGGTCATCTTCATGCTGCCGTTGGTAAATCCACGGCGTGCGCTGTATCCCATAACTGGTCTCTCCTTTGTATTACTTGATCTCGATATTATCGAACTGACTGCCGAATTTCAGCAGGTTCTGCAGATTTTCCCGGGGCGTGGCCTTGGGGGGCTCTCCCACCTGAAAGACCAGGCGCACCGTCACGCCGCCGCTGGCGGCTTCCTCCATCAGGGCATTTCGCACCCGGTCATTGTCCAGACGTCCCAAGGTAATGTCATCCGGGGCATAAACCGTCAGCAGGCCGCCCTCCAGAACACCTGTGCACATATCCAGAAACACCCGGTACATAGGCGGCAGGCGGCCCTTGCAACCCTCTGCCAGCGCCCGCCACCAACTGCCCCCCACAGCGGATGCCGCAGCAGGGGAGGGGGCGGCGGGCTGCGCCTCCGGTACGTCGAACACCCGCGCTCCGGGCTCCTCCGGCAGAGGCGGCTCCTCGGGAAGCGGAGGGCGCTCCTCCCGTGCCGGCAGTTCTTCCCGAGGTGGGGCATCCTCCGGCGCAGGTGCCGGGGGCGGTACGGGGCTGGAGGACGGCTTCACCGTGCCGCCGCTTTCTGCGGCGGCCGCCCGCAGAAGCTGCCCCCGTTGGGCACTGTCTTCCAGCCGCTGGACCCGGGCCTCCAGGGCCGTCAGGTCCCCGGAGAGGGACTCGTCGCACAGCCGCAGGAGGCAGAGCTCCGCATCCGTGCGGCGGTTGGAGCTGTAATAGAGGTCCGCCGTGGCCCTTTGCAGCGTAGTGGCCAAGTAGATCAGCCGGGTAGCGGGAATCTCCCTGCCCAGCCTGTCCAGCGTGGCGCTGTCATAGCCGCCGGAGAGCAGGGCTGCCCCCCCCTCCGGCGCTGTACGCCGCAGCAGCAGGTCCCGGACCAGCGTGCTGAGCTCACCCAGCACCGCGCCTACATCCTTGCCACCCTGGTACAGCTGGTCCAGCTGCAGCAGGGCGCCCTTGGCGTCCCGGCTCAGAATAAACTCCATCAGCTGGGCCGTCTGCAGGTTTCCCGCCAGGCCCAGCGCCTCCAGCACGGCCCGGCTGTCCACGGTCCCGCCTACGGCGGCACACTGGTCCAAAAGGCTCAGGCCGTCCCGCAGAGCGCCGTCCGCCAGACGGCTCAACAGCTCCGCGCCATCCGCCGTCAGGTCGATCTGCTCCTGTCCGGCCACATACAGCAGCCGCGCCGCGATGTCCTGAGGCGTGATGCGCTTGAAGGAAAACCGCTGGCACCTAGAGAGGATGGTGGCGGGCACCTTGTGGAGCTCCGTAGTGGCCAGAATGAACATCAGGTGCTCCGGCGGCTCCTCCAGAATCTTCAGCAGAGCATTGAAGGCCGGGGTGGAGAGCATGTGGACCTCGTCCACGATGTACACCCGCTTCTTCACATTGGCCGGGGCGTAGATGGCTTCGTCCCGTAAGGCCCGCACCTGGTCGACACCGTTGTTGGAGGCAGCGTCCAGCTCCAGTACATCCAGAAAACTGCCGTTTTCGATGCCCACGCAGGAGGGGCACTGGCAGCAGGGATCGCCGTCCATCGGGTGCTCGCAGTTGACGGCCTTGGCCAAGATTTTGGCACAGGTGGTCTTGCCGGTGCCCCGGGTGCCTGTGAAGAGGTACGCATGGGAGGTGCGGCCCTCCGCCACCTGCTTACGCAGAGTCTGGGTGATGTGGGACTGGCCGATGACATCCGAAAACGTTTTGGGCCGCCATTTGCGGTACAGGGCCTGATACAAGAAATCACCTCCAAGCGAAAAAAGTCCTCCGCATGCAGCTGCGGAACCGGCGCCCTCGCGGCACATGGAACATCCCGCTTAATGCTGCTCGGTTCCCCGCCTGACATGATTCGCGGGCATCCATTGCGCGAGACCGGCTCCGCAGCTGCATGCGGAGGACTGTAACGTTATAGCTTATTTATTTTACTATATCCTCTGCAAATTGGCAACAAAAAATTTTCCGCTTTCTGAAAAAAATAGTCTTTACAACAGAGAAAATTATGGTATAATATTATCTGCCGTTGCATGACAGGGATGATGGACTCATAGTTCAACGGGGAGGGCGCTGCGTTTGCAGCCATATAAAACTACATCCCGCAGCGCTGGTTCTCTTCCCATTCACTAGTCTGGTTTTCCGTGATTTCTCCTCAAAACCGAATATCTCAAAAATCTGTTTTTCATAACTTTTTTGATTGAAAAATGGCCGATTTGGGCTCGTAGCTCAGCTGGGAGCGCAAAGGGTTCGGTTTTCTGCCACATCTATTATAATTTCATATTGCTTTATTCTTCTGTTCCGCTTTGGGAACTGTTGATTTGGGCCTATAGCTCAGCTGGGAGAGCGTACGGTTCGCATCCGTAAGGTCGTCGGTTCGATCCCGATTAGGTCCACCACACTCGGGAGATCTCGTTTTGAGATCTCCCGAGTTTTTTCATGCTTTCAGGATGCACGATAGTACACACTCTTGTCCCCTTCCGGATGCAGGAAGTCGAAGAACTGTGTGACACTGATTTTGAATTCTACTTCGATTTCAAAGTTCCTCCCGATATTCACCCGCTCAATGAGCTGCCGAAGGATCATCTTCTTTCCCTCGATACTACTCCCCGCATACAGGTCGGCCCAGGACATAATCTTGTCATACTCCTTTTGGACGGCAACGGCGGAGCGCTTCAGATCAGCCGCTTTTTCCTTGGCCTGTTCCAATTCCTGTGCCAGCGCCGCCAGTTTGCTTCGGGTGTCCTCTATCATCTCGCCGAGGATGTCCGCTCCAAAACTGCCAGTCCCATTGATGGTTTTGATGATCTCTTTCTTGTAGCTCTCCAGCTCCCGTTCTGCGGCGGCATGGAGTTTCTCCAGATTCGCCACCGAACTGTTTGCCAGTTGGAGCTCTTTTTCCCGCTGCTTTTGAATGAGCTGGCTCCTGGGTGCAGTCTTCATCCGCTCAAAGAGTTGGATGACGATCTTATCAATAATGCCGTCCAGTTTCTCACCGGAGTATCCGGTCTGACCGTCACAGTCCTGAGGATGGCGAATCTTGTAATGGCAGGCGTAGCGGATATGGGTTTCCCGTTTGGGCTCACCCTTGGCTCGTCTGCCGCTGCTGGTGGTCAGCACCAACTTGGAACCGCAGTGGGCGCAGTAGACCATCCCGGAGAGCAGCGCCTTCCCCTTGGAGTTAAAGGGCACCTCATTGTGGTGCATTGTCCTGGCCTCCATCAACTCCTGTGCCCGCTCATACAGATCCAGTGGAACGATTTGCAGCTCCGGAAAGATTTCTGAGCGTGTTTCCCCACTGCGCAGAATGCCCACATACATGATGTTCTTCAGCATTTTGATGATGGTGGTATTGGCGAAGTTGGTTCCCTTTCGATTGAGATAGCCGTTGTTATACAGCCACCGGGACAACCGCTGTGCGCCGAACCCCTCATAGACATATTTTTCAAAGATGATGCGCACCACCGCAGCTTCATCCGGGTCAACCAGAATTTCGTTGACTTCATGATTCTTTTTATTGAAGCGCCCCTGCTTTTCCAGGCGGTATCCATAGGGAACGATCCCGCCGCGGAACCTCCCCTCCTGCACGATTTGAGACAGACGTGTCTTTGTTCGGGCGGAGGTTTTGAGGCTCTCACCGGAAGCCTGCCAGTAACGGATATAGTTCAGCAGTTTGTCGATATGATCATCCATCTTCTGCTGCCCTTCCATTGCGCTCCACACTTCGATTCCGTTGCGGATGAACCACTCCACCACGAAGGGCGTCTCATCATCTCTCCGCCCCAGGCGGTCGAACATGAACACCAGCAGGATGTCAAACTTTCGTCCCTCGGCATCCTGACGGATCTCCTGAATCGCGTCGCGGTCAGCAGCAGCCACCTTGAAACCCGAGACACCTTTTTCCGCAAATTCTTTGATGATCGTCCATCCCTGGCTCTCCGCAAATTCACGGCAGTATTGTTTCTGCATCGGGATATCATCTTTTTCTACCTGTCCTTTGGTAGAGACTCGATAGAGGCAATATACTCGCTTGTTTTTTTCCATGATTGCACCTTGTCCTTTCTGGTGTAGGACTGCGGTGCATATGGTTTGCTCAGATTAAATTGTCAAGGTTCATATGCACACACAGTATCCCACACCACTGGTAAAAAGTCTACTGAATCAAGCAGGCTTGTTCAGATTTTCAAAGTCCTGCGCCATCAACAGCGTCTGCTCAATTTCAGACACTGTGTCAGGCTTTGTGATGGTGTTTTTGAAGCGGAGAGCAACAATCAGTCCGTCCACTTCCATCGTGATATATTCTGTCGGCTCAGAGTATCGGGGATGCTCCCGATCATATATTGCCTTCTGATAACTCATGTGATCATCCTCCTTTACATAGTCTGCTGCCAAGTCTGTTCTTCTTCGTGGTCGTCCTCGGCGTGGCCTTGGGCGATTTTCTTTTGTCGTTCTTTCCGGAGGGCCTTGCTGTCTGCGTGGTAGTGCGTGGTGGTGGCGTCCCTCGCGGGAGCATTGTCTTGGCCGCGCTCCAGAGCGTGTCCAAACTGGACCACGCCACCCACAGCACCAGCCCAGTCAGCGCAAGGGCCGCCAGTCCCAACAGCAGACTGGTCCATGGAATGTCCGGCAGACTCGGTCTGGGCAGTCTGATGCTGGGCAGAGAAAAACGCTTCTCGTTCCGCTTCCCAGCCTGTTCGCTCATCTTCTCCAGATGCTTCACCGCTTTCAGCAGCTCGTCCATCTGCGCCCGGGTCGGGAGCTTCGCCAGCAGTTCGCTGACTTTCCTGAGATAGCCAGTCTGTCTCTCGGTGTGGTCCCCCAGTGCATAGAGGCTGCTCAGCAGTTCCTCCCACTCCGCTTTCGTAGGATGCACTTTGGAAGGCGGTGTCAGCTCCTGCGCCGGAGGCTGCGGCGTGATCTGTACCATCTGCGTAGGTCGATTCTTTTCCAACAGCTCGTCCATAGATAATTTCTTCTCTGATCCTGAATTCATATTCCATATTCTCCTTCAGATATTTGTCCCCGAACAGCAGGCGGTCACGGCACTGCCAGCCGCTGGGTGTGGTGTAGGTGATGTTCCGCCGGGAGGTTTCCCAGCGTACCTTGTAGCCCTCGCTCTCCATCAGCGCAATAAACTCCTCCCGGCTGGAGGCGTGGCGCATACAGTCGTTGATGATGTTCATAAGCTGCAGCTTCTTGCTCTGGCCACGGGCTGCGGTGTGATACTCACCAATGGACATGGTCTTGGCCTTTTCGTTCCTGTTCGCGGGGTTGAACACAGGGAGAGAAAACTCCGTGCAGACTTGATCGTTGCGCTGCCGCAGTTCTTGGAGTTGCTCCTTTGCGATGTGCAGTTTCTTCCCAGTATCGAAGTTGACGGAGTTGATGAGAAAGTGGGAATGAATGTGTTCCCGGTCTGTGTGGGTGCAGACCAGAACTTCATAGCCCTCATAGTACTCAGCCAGCTTCAGTGCCGCCGCATGAGCGGCGACCGGATCGACCGCTTCGCCTTTTGGAAAGCTCTGCACCATGTGGTAGAACAGCACACCGTCGGTTTTGTGATGCAGCCGCTTGGTGGTCATGAAGTCCGCGTAGACAGATTCCGGCTGACAGTTGATGCCCGTGACCAACCGTTGACCGTCACACTCGGTTTTCTTGTTCTGCATGGTGTACCGCATCACGGCTCCCATGCATCCGGTGGTCTGACCACGCTTGTAGTTGGTGAAGCTGATAATGGCCATCCTTCACCACCGCTTTCGTTCCAGAATCAGTCGGACAGCAGCGCAGAGTTCAGAGAATGTCTGGCGTACACCGTCCAGGTTGATCACCGTGACACGTCCCATGTGCGCCAGGGTGACAAGCTGGTTTAGATTTCTACCGATGGACTTCAGCTCCTTGAGCACTTCTTTTAGTCCGTCAATGACAACCACCTGCTTTCCCAGACAGCAGGCCGTCACATAATCGCTCATGGACATCCCAGAGCGTTTCGCCAATTCCTTGATGGCCTCTCGGTCTGCGGATGCCATCCGAGTGCTGAACTTGATATCTTTTTTCATGTCGTTTCCTCCAAACCGCAGATAAAGTGGGTCCGGGCTTCTGCCCGGAAATTATGCGGAAGGCGGGCGGCGGCTGTGCCGGTGACCAGACAAACGCGATGCTGGCCACCTCCAAGGAGGTGATTCTCCCGCGCCGAACACCCGCACTCCTCCTTCGGCCACAAGCGGCCCAACACGGCGTTTCTTTTGCCTTGCGTAGTTACTCGCCGCACCTGGAAACCGCCCGCAAATCGCCGCACAGCGCCTCGACAGGGTCGATAGGGACGATTTCTCCGGCACCCTCCAAATCGACACTATCGGCACGGCGCAGCTCAATCACTCGTTTCCCGTTGCTGCGGCGCACCGTTGCCTTAATGCCGTTTTTTCTTAGGGCCTCAACGCTTTGCAGGATCATCCTTGAAATCTTTTTGGGCGTTACCCCTTCGGCTTTATCAGGGTCGATCTTTTCGGAGAGCTCCGTAGGAGTGCCGATAAATATTGTTCTGCTGCTCATGAACGCAGAGAGGAGAACGACGATCCGATCCTCACGCAGCACGGGTTCTTCTCTGCTGTCCGAAACCAACTCCCACACATTTTCCTCGCTGCGTCGAAGCTCCAGCTCCCGGTATTCGATGTCCCGGCCCACGCAGGTCAGTCTGGCTCTGCCGCTGCCCCGCTTTTCTTCCACCAGTGTGAAGCTGGAATCCACTGCGCCGCTGATGGCAGTGGTCCCGGAGATCCGGTGGAATACATCCTCCGCCTTTTCTTTCCGCAGATGGTGGATAAGCAGGATGGCAATGCCGTGCTTGTCCGCCAGCCGCTTGAGCACAGACAGATCCCGGTAGTCATTGGCGTAGGTGGCGTCGTGGATCGGACGGACCATCTGCAGGGTGTCAATGATGACCAGCACTGTGTCAGGATGTGCGGCGACGAATGCGTCCACCTGTTCCTCCAACCCTTGGCCGATGAGGGCGCACTCCGTGCAGAAGTGGACGCTGTCTGGTGCATCCTCAGTGATTTCAAAGAGTCGATTCTGGATGCGGAGGACGGAATCCTCCAGGCAGAGATAGAGGGTGGTGCCCTGCTTGGTGGTCATGTTCCAGACCGGTTCTCCCTTGGCAACTGTCACCGCCAGCCATAGAGCAAGCCAGGACTTGCCCACCTTTGGTGAGCCAGCCAGGATGTGCAGACCCTGAGAGATCAGGGTATCCACCACAAAATTGGGCGGCTCCAGCGGACGATCCATCAGGGTTCTGCCGTCCACTGTGATCAGGGGATGGTTCATTTTGTTGTTCATATTTGGTACCTCCATTTCAAGAATTTGAATACAAAAAGCTCCCACCTCAAAAGAAGTGGGAGTAGTATTCATTTTGACTTTGAAATGGTTTATGGTAGAATGGAGCAAACGGAGGTGAGCCAATGGCGACCTATCAGATCTATGAACTCTCTGCCCGGGCGGTGATGAGCTATGCCGCGGAGCAAGACGGTGTTTACACCTTTACCCTGAACCGCAGCGCCACCGAGCACTGCAAGGTACCGGGAGCCAGGCACGAGCAGGACAGCTGCGCCATGTTCCACCAGCTGATGTACCAACTCCACGGGAAGGGCTGGCGGGAGCGTGGCGATGAGAAAGTCACAGCGCTTTCCGATGTGCTGTTCTATATGGACTTCGCCGGAATCTTTGACCGACGCGGAACCGGAAGGACGCAGCAGGCCCGCCGGGAAAAGGCCAGAGATATGTTCCGCCCCGAGGGGATCACCCTGGACTTCGGCAGCGGCCCACACCGCTATGTGGCTTTTGAGCGCTCCGCCAGCATGAGCCGTCAATCTCGTCTCTCCTTTATCCGAGTAGATCTGTATGAGTCCATGCCCCATCGGATTATGCTGAACATGGAACTGGATCGCTGCCAGCTCAGTAAACTCTACGCATACAACGGTCTCATGTTCTCCAGCGGAACCCGGGTGGACGGTATCCGCATCGACAAAAATCATCGAGTCATCGTCATAGACAATCCGACCAAAAGAGTGGAGCGAGCCCCTGTCATCACCCTACGGGAAGGAGAGCAGCCGGGAACCTTCTACCGGACAGAGACGCTGGAAGATCTGGACATCACCTGCTTTGACGGCGTGGGCCTCATCTCCAAAGAGTATGCGGAGGTAGTGGACAAGGCCTGCTGCGGCAGCCACACCCACACCTCCTTCCAGATCCGTATGCCCTATATCAAGGGGATGCTCCATCAGGTGGATTTCAAGGACTTTTTGAAGCGCAGCGGCACCCAGAGCATCGTAGACATCTGGGGCAAGGCGCACCCTGTCCGCAGTGTAGACATTATCCTCACCCGTAGTCAGTTCAAAGCCTACGGCTGGCTGCGTGAGAACGGTATGACCTGGGAGGACTACTGGGACGCCTTCCGGGACTACAATCACGCCCTGTACATCACCAACCTGAGTAAGACCGAGCCGGAAAAGCTGGTGGAGCTCAACTACCAATTCCTCTCCACCCTCTCCATCCAGCCGGAGGAGTTCCGCCCCGCCGACCTGCCGGAAGGCTGGGACCACAGCCCGGAGGACGATCCCCGGCAGTGGCTGACCAAGGCCACCGAGACGGCCTACTATAACTTTCGTGCCAATGAGGCATATCAGCAGGAATACTTTTGCCGGGGCCTGAGCCAGCCCGGGGGAAGCCGGGCGCACATCATGGCCCGGGTGCTGGAGAAGAACCCGAAATTTATCCGGGAACCAATCTATGCGGAACAGCTGGACGGACAGGCCCGAAAGATCCTTCGAGGATATGCCGTTGGGCGGTTGCTGGTACCAGGGGACAACCGATTCTTATCCGGCGACCTGCTGGAGCTGCTGCGGCAGTTGATCGCGCCCCGTGTATTCCAGTTGCCCGGTGAGCGGGACTTCTGTAATCAGGTGATGGGAGATTTCTTTGCGGAGGACAGCTTCTTTGCTCCTGGTGCCGCCTATGACCATGAGGACAGCTGCACTCTGCTGCGCAATCCCCATATCGCCCGGAACGAGGAATTGCAGCTGTCGGTGTATCCAGGGGGAGAGGCACTGCGCCAGCATTACCTGGGCCACCTCACCGATGTGGTTATGGTGTCTGCTGACAGTCTGGCAGCGGAGCGGCTGGGCGGCGCCGACTACGACGGCGACCTCATCAAGACCATTGCCGATCCCATTCTGAACCGCTGCGTGAAGCGGAACTATGATTACGATGTCCACCAGCAGCTCTCCAACAATGCCAACCTGCCCCTGCTGAAAATTCCATCCTTGTCCGCACCTAAGTCCGACGCCAATGACTGGCAGGCCCGGTTTCAGACGGTGGAGAACACCTTTGCCGCCCGCATCGGACAGATCTGCAACGCCGCCCTGGATCGCAGCGTCATCGCCTACAACGACCACGCCGACCCAGAGGAGCGCAAGCGGTGCCGCTGGGACTTGGAGGCTCTGGCCATCTACAGCGGACTGGAGATCGACGCGGCCAAGACCGGTGTGCGGCCCAACCTGGATGAATTTCTGGGCGGACGGAGGGTAAAGCGCACTCCTTTCCTCCAGTACAAATATCTGTTGGAGCGTGCGGAAGAGCGCCGCCGCGCCTGGTATGAGCCCACCCACCGGGAGCGGCTGGAGACCTTCTTTGCTGGAGTCGACTGGGACACGGTGGACTCCCCGGTGGAGCGGTTGCCCTGGCTGGCCCACCAGCTGGAGCGCAACACGCCGAAGGTTCAGGAGAAACCGGCAAAGGACGGCGAGTTATTCGCTTTCGCCCAGGAGCGAAACTGGAAGAGGCAGCTGGATGAGAAAACACTTTCTTCTGTTTCTGCCTTGCTGTGGGACTACGAGCACTGCCTCTCCCGCATCCGGGCCTGCCGCGCCCCAGCCAAGGGGCAGCAGCGGAAAACGGACATTGATCGCATCCTCTACGCCAGAGGACAGGAGGAGGTCTACGACAGCGACGAGCTGTACGCCTTCTTCCAGCAGCTTTCCCCGGAGCGTATTGCCGCTCTGCGAAGGGCCATCGTGGAACAGCAGTGGCACCTGATGGCAGAAGGGCAGAGAGAAACATTTCTGCGGGAGCATCTGCCGGAGGGAGCCGACTACTACGATCTCCTGACCGACTTCCGCCACGGCGGGTTCCGTCTGCTGGGTGATCTGGTCTGCGACATCGACGATCTGGAAGCGGCCCGGGAACGGAAGCAGCTCTGCCGCCCGGCGGATTCCCCGGCCTTCCAGAAGATGATGGAGGCCTATCTGTCTGCCCCCTTCAGCGGCAACGAGCGGGCCGTGGTGTCCAGGGCCTGCCGCAAGCTGCTGAACAAGATCGTCCGGCCCAGCCTGGCGGCCCCCTATGTGGTGGCTCTGGGTAAGCGGAACCTGCTGTGGGATCTGCTGCCGGACCACATTGAGGAACATGTTCTGGAGGTGGACCATGCTGAATGAGTGGAAAGAATTTCAGGACTACACCTGTGTGGTAAACTACACCGTCAGGAACAAGCAGGACACCACCTATCTGGGCCGCTTTACCTTTGACACCATTTTGGGTTTCGAGGGGCTCAACCGGGTACTGACCATCCTGGCAAGAGGATTTCTGTTTCATAATGAGGATGGCAGCCCCGCCGAAATGCCCCGGGATCGCATCGACTACGCCAAGCGGGGCCTGTGCGCTTGGTGCAGTGTGCCGGACAGCAAAAAATCCACGCCCCGGGAGGCGTGGCAGTTTGGCAGTGATTTTGGGGAACTTCATTCGGAATTCCCCAGCCTTGTGGATGAAAACGGCAGCGGATGGTTTCATAGGCATGTGCATCGGGTGGCAACCTTTGTGCAGGAAAAACCGGAGAGGGTGTCCAGCAGTGCCCAGAAGAAGTGTGCCGCCATTGAAAAAGGCTTTGACCAGGCCTGGCGGGACAAGGTGATCCAGATGCAGATTCCCCTGTTCGCCCCCACCACCAAGGGGCAGTGGGGCCTGCGGTTTGACAGTTTTCTGGCCCAGGCTCTGGAACTGGGGCCGCTCCGGACGGAGGAACCGATACTTCCACCCGCATTGGTAGAGCAACTTCGCAGCCGCACGCCTAAGGGCGTTCCCGTGGAGATGGTGGAGACGCTGGCAGCCTACTACCTTGCCAATAAGCCGGAGGATTCCGACTGGGTGGTGCTGCCGGTGGCCAATTTTGATGCATACTTCGGCACCACCAGCTTTGGGCGGAAGTATCTGAAACAAATCCCGGAGACCATTTTAGAGCGATCTGAAACAGGCTTTGGACTGTGCCGGTATCGGCTGGGTGGCACCCTTGTCATTAAGTAGGGATAGAATCAGGCATCCATCTCCGCTTCTTCCACTGGAGATGGATGCCTGTTCATTTCAAAATGATTCAGTTCGTTTGCCATTTCCCACGCCAGACGGAATCCGCAGATAAAGCTGTCCACGGAGCGTTGCTCTATCATCAGGTTCTGGGCGTCGATGATCCGCAGCACCAACTTCCGCTCAGGTTTATCCAATCGCTCAATGAGCTGCCGGTGGCAGTTTTCCACTTCCTGTTCGGATTCCACCATGGGCAGAGGTGTATAAAATCTATCGTACAACAATCTCAGCGTTTTGTTCATGTGCCTCGCCTCCTTGTAGCAAGACACAATAGCACAGGTTAAGGAAAATAGCCAGCTCTTTGCGGATATTTTACAACCAGAAAGTTGCGCTTTTATCCAGGGTCTCTTTCCTCTGTTTCCAGTCCGGCATCAGCATCGTTAGGAACGCATAGAACTGCTTTGAATGATTGGGGTGAACGAAATGGCAAAACTCGTGCATCACAACATATTCGATACAGTTGCGTGGGGCTTCTAATAGCCTCTTATTCAGCGTAACAATTCCCTTTTTGGCCAGACAAGATCCCCACCTGGTCTCCATATTCCGAATCCGTAATTCTGGCATCGGTACCCCATATTTTTGAAATACGGGGTAGGTCTCCAAAATAATTTCACCGAAAATGGATCGACACTGCTCATCCAGGTAACGGGTCACCATCTTTTGCTTTTTTGCAAAGTCTTCCGTGTCTTTCACACAAAGATGAAGATATATCCCATCAGAGGAAATTGCGTCCCGCAGACTGTTTTCCACTTTCAGGCGGACTCCTCTGCCCAGCAGATAGAAAGTCTCTCCACTGACATACTGCTTGGGTTGAGGGGCATACTGCGCCATCTCACGAAACTTTCTTTGTGCTGAGCGAATATAGGCTCCTTTGCTTACCACAAAATCATCGACTTTTTCAGCCGGGACATCTGGATTAGCTGAAACATAAACCATACAATCCTTATGAACCCGCAGATTGAGATTTTTTACCTGCTTCTGCTCCAGCAGGTAGTGGATCTCGTTGTTTCCATATACAACGGTTCTTTCCTGCGCCATTGCTGTCAAAACCTCCGAAGTGCTACTGTTTTGACATTTTCGATGATCTTATCAATGGTGTCAAAAGACAGTTTTAATCCCCGTTCTTTCTCATAGTCATAAAAAAGGTCATCAATATCCTGCGAGATTCGGTCGTGGATTGTTTTGTTGTTGGTCCAATCCACTTGACTGTGGTTGGCCACAATTTTTGTAATCTCTTCGGCAATCTCCGCAGCAAAATCAGGAGAAACTTCCGCTTCTTTTGCTTCGTCGAATACCGCTGACAGAACACCGTAAAACGCCTGGGCGTGGACATTATTCTTAATGGATTCCGGATAGGTCACGGTGCTTTTTCCGGCGTGATAGTCTTCCATGATGGTACGCATCTTTGCCAGATATTCGGCCTCAGAGATCACCTTTTCCTTGTACTGCTCCAATGCGTCCTTGATCCGCTTGGAGAAACTGTCGTAATAGGCGGGATTCTCCTGATATTTTTCGCTGATGCTGCGGGTCAACTTGCTGGTAATAGCGTCCGCCTTTGCTCGAAGAGATCCCAATTCCTCCAATTCCCGCTCAAAGTCATCCTTGTTCAGAATATCGATGGGGCTGGTAATCTGTTTCAGACCGGCTACCGAGAGGTGTGTATCAAGAAGATTTTGCATCAGCGGCTCATATTCCCGGTTATCAATGGCATCGCAGTAACGGATTTTCACGCTACGGCGTACCTTGGAGAAAAAGATAAAAGTGTTTTGATACTGCTTCAATTCATCTTTCGGAATGGCTGCATACGCCTGTTCCGCATTCAGCACCATATTCAACGCTTTGCCAAAAGCACAGAGGAGATTATAAAAGTTCTCTCGCTTCTTATCGTCAGCGAGAAATACTTCCACTTCTTCGGTGTCGCGTGGATTTTTCAAGTCGGCAAACAATTCTGTCAACCGAGTATAGGCTTCCCGCAGGCCAGCCACAGAGGACATAACATCCACCACGACACCCTTCAGGTCTCCGCCGTCAAAGTTCTCCAGCCCAGCGCCGCTGTACAGATCCATAGCGGTATCCAGCTTTTCAATCAGTCCACGGTAGTCCACAATGAGGCCGTAGTCCTTGCCTTCATACAGACGATTGGTGCGGGCAATAGCCTGGAGTAGACCGTGTTCTTTCAACTCTTTGTCAATGTAGAGCACCTGGCAGATGGGGGCATCAAAACCGGTAAGCAGCTTACTGCACACAATAAGAATATCGATGTCCCCTGCGCAGAACTGGTTCTTCATTGCCTCTTCGTAGGCATCTGCATCACCGTAGCGGTTCATCATTTTATTCCAGTAGGCAATGACCTTATCGTCGGCACCCTCGTCTATATCGTCTACACTTTCCCGCAGATCAGGCGGTGAGATCACCACGGCACAGTTCAAATCCCCAAATTGCTCAAAACACTCCAGATACCGAATTGCATCCCGCTTGTAGTTAGTGGCCAGCATAGCCTTAAAGCCGGTATCTTTGTACCCATCAATGAAGTGCTCATTGATATCCAGAGCAATCCGCTTAATACGGGCATCGGTGGAGGTCAAGCGGCGGATACTGCTCCATTTCCGGGAAAGGTCATCCCGCTGCGCTTCTGTAAGCCGCTTGGTGGTCTGTTTGAACCAGAGGTCGATATTTGCCTCGTCCACATTCTGTTCCACAAAACGGCCTTCGTAAATGAGCGGCACAATGGCTCCGTCATCCACACCGTCCTTGATGGTATATTTGTGGATCAGCTTACCGAACTTCGCCATGGTGTTCTTCTCTTTTTTCATCAAAGGCGTACCGGTAAAACCGATGTAGCAGGCGTTGGGAAACACCGCCCTCATTTTGGTGGCCAGCAGACCATAGTTAGAGCGGTGGCTTTCATCCACCAGCAGGAACACATCCCGCGAAAAGTTCTTGTGCTCCATTTTTTCAGCGGTGTTGAACTTATTGATGATGGTAGTGACCACATCCGCCTTGCCGCTATTCAGTAGCTCCACCAGATTCCGTCCACTGGTTGCTCTGGCCGGATTGAGACGGGTGTGAGCAAAGGTGGCGGCGATCTGGCGATCCAGTTCCTTGCGGTCAGTGACAACGACTACTTTCGGGTTGCAGTCGGCCAGTTCCATTAAGATATACTTTGCCAGCATAACCATAGTCAGGCTCTTGCCGCTGCCCTGGGTGTGCCAGATGACGCCGCTTTGTCGGTTGCCCTTTTCGTCTGACTGCCCAATGGTCTTGATAATCTCTTTGATGGCGAAATACTGCTGATACCGGCAAATCTTCTTTACATTGGCGTCAAAGAGCACAAAGTACCGGATTAGTTCCATGACCCGTTCTTTGCTGAACAGAGAAATCAAATTCCGATCCTGCTCAGTTGGGGTGCGGTCACTCACATGCTGGGCCAGCGCCTCCTCCAGAAAAGCGGTGTCCTGTTCCTTCCACACATTCCAGAATTTTTTAGGCGTGCCGGTGGTGGCATACTTCACAGCGTTTTTATTGGTCGCCATCACGATCTGAGCAAACTTGTAGAGCTGTGGGATATACTCCTTTTGCTGGTTGCGAATGTTCTGCTCCACAGCCTGTTCCACACTGATTTGTGGAGCTTTACACTCAATGACAGCGAAGGGAATACCGTTGATAAACAGCACGATATCCGGCCTGGCATTGTGAATCTTGTCCCGGCTGTCTACTGCAAACTCTTCGGTAACATGGAACAGGTTGTTCTCCGGATGTTCCCAGTCAATATACTTCAGATTGAAACTGAGGGTTTTACCCTCACCCACAGTCTCTGGATAGCTTTTGCCCAGCAACAGGGCATCATAGATTTTTTCACTGGAGCGGATCAGGCCGTCAGTTAAAGGCTCGTCCAGATCTTCCATAGCCCGCTCGATGTTGGCGGCGGAAAACTCGTTTTCCGCACCGGCGAAGGCATAGCGGTTGAGCCGCCGTAGCTGGCCTCGGAGGATGTCTTTCAGCAGTACATGGTACCGGCTGCCTCTCTGCGCCTCGCAGTCCTCCGGTGATATGTTGGTATAGCCCATGGACCGCAGCAGATCAATGGCCGGCTGCTGACTGATATTCTTTTCTAAGTACAGGGATTTGTCCATGGTTGCCTCCTTTCGGAAATATCAGTAAAAGCAGGAATAGCGGGGCGGGAAATCCCGCCTCGCTCTCCTGTCTCTGGATTTACTTTTCTTTGCGGACTCCCTTAAAAGGAGTGCCATCCTTTTTGACATCCATAAAACGACCGGTGTCACTGTCTCGCTTTACCCATTGTTTTGTAACAGGGTTGAACGTCTGAGAACGGTCTTTTACCGCACCGTTTCTATGTCCGTCACCGCTGGGGGGATTGGTTGCCATGCGTTTTCACCTCCTTTCAATACCACCTGTGCATGGCAAAATAGGCAAGGGTTGCCTCACAAATCTCCTCAGGAGACTTGCCGTGGTCAATAATTTCTTTCAGGTCAGACTTCATCTTTTCCGTGTAATTCTGCCCATTGTCCACAACCTTCTTTAGCAGTTCTTTGAAGGTATGTTCCTGCATTTCTTTTCCCGTCATGTTTTCACCCTCACAATGCCCGTCAGCAACAACTGCATCAGGGCTTTTTTCTTTTGTTTTTCTTGCTCAATGTCCTGCTGGAGCAGGTCAATTTCATGGTCAGCGGTAGAAAGGACTTCAGCAATGGCATCCTGTTCTTTAATAGGTGGATATGGTATCCGAAGACGGCCGAAGTCCTCATAGCTGATCTGCTTCCCGTCTCGAATTCCATAAACTGCGACATTTAATCGGTTAATATAATCCGTACTTTTAAAAAACTGCTTATAGTATCCGTCGGATATTTCCTTTCTGGAAGATAAAACTGTATAAGCAGGACTAACAAGCCCGGTATAAGTAGAATACTCAATACCACCTTGGAATGAGCGGAGGCTGATTACAAAATTACCCTTGGAAACTTTTTTGTAGTTCACTAAGGAACAAGCGTCATATTTTATATCAATATCCACTTCATCCCTCGGTACAATACCCCTGTCTTGCGTAGAAGACAATACAGCCAAATCACCGTTATGGTCTTTATCAGAAACGCTCTGAAATAGTTCTTTTGCTTTTGGGAAGCTCCATGCCCCGTAAAACCCCGGCAAGCGTTTTTTGCCGGTCAAAAGCTGCTGCATGAGGTACTTTTTCTGCCGCTGCTTTTCGGCAAGGCGCTTTTCTTTCAACTCAATTACCTTGTCCTGAGTGATGAGGATGGCGGCAATTTTATGCTGTTCTTCAATGGGGGGCAGTATGACTTTGCTTTTCAAAAAGCGATCTTGCCCCAGAGTTTTGTTTCGCCCTGCACCTCCGGGAGAGGCTGCCTCCAGAATATCGGTTCCTCGCTTTGTCAAAAAATAAGAAATCAGGTAATCGACATCAACCCTATCGCTTACAGGACGGTACATCGGAAAACGGTGGGAACCAATCATTCCTACTTCAGATTGTGTGGTCTTCCCGATTGCCTGTTCCCATGCGAAAACAATATTTACTATAAAGCAGTCCGGCTCAATCCAAAAAACAGACTTATTTCCCAGCGCTGCGCCTGTAACTGGTTCTTTATAGAAGAGGCCTTTTCCATGGGAACGGATACCGATTTGCGTGTACAATTCGTTAGGCTTAACCTCCACCGGTCTCTCCACACGGCTAAGGCAATCTCCAAGCATATACACATCCCAATCGACAGGGAAAATCCCTACCTTTGTTATTTTATATCCCTCTGGAACATTTCCGCGCTCGATTTGCTCGATTATATTTCGCGTTCTTAATATCATCTCTGCTCACCATTCTCTTGGCTCAAATTAACAATGGTTTCTGCAATACTGTCTTCTTGCTTCTGATGCTTTCTCTTTCGCATTTTATAAAACCAATCTGGAATAAGAAAACCCACTTCTCGTCTTTCTCGAATCTTATATTGCAAATCAATCAATTCTTCTTTAACAGATACACTGTTATCTCCTGATAGCTTATTTTCAATTTGATCGCAAAAACTATCAATTTTTCGTAAAAGTGAAATACTCTCGAAGACTTCTTTGCAAATGGAATATGTATATTCTGCAAGTGGTGTTAACCATGATAAAATACATATCAGCTTTATAAAGTCAGGATTAACGATGAACATAGTTACAATCATAGCAACGACTGCAGCCAGCAAAATGCCAAGCTGAAGGCAGATATAAGATTTATGCAAACCGTAGTCCCATCTTACATTTTCTCGTTGACAATGAAAAATCTGAGCTTCACCTGGCAAAGAGGAGTAATCACTATACCAGTTTTTCATATCAGAGGTATCTTCACCTGAAAATTCACTTATCGTCTCTGCAAGGTCGGTCTTATTCGGCAATTCGCCCCACTCAGACTTAGTTCCTCCTATAGCCGAAGCAAAAAGCGTCACATCAATATACTGTTGTATGGAAGCTGCGTGTTTTTTGTGAGCGGAAATATGTCCATCTGAGTATTTGTTAAACACAACCAATCCTACGGCAAATAAGCTGGATATGGCAGACAGTGTATCACAATCTACAATAGACGCAACGATAGAACAGATCGTGAATATAAGAGTTACCGTCGACTTTATCCGACTGGCTCTTTTTGCATGAGAATACTCATTTCTTTGAGCTAACTGGCATTTGAGTAAGAATTCTTCATTCTGACAAGCAAAAATACTATTATCCGTATGTCGGGAAGTCGCTTCCAAAAATTTCACCCCACTTTTTAATAGCCTCTTTATGGTTACCAGCCTGTTCTTGTTGCCAAGCTTCACATGCCTTATTGTAATCAGTCCATGCCTTTTGCTGAAGGCGCAATTTATCATCTATGCCAAGATTGTTGATATCGCCTTGAATTCCTTTCATATCATATACTGGATTCAAAATATGTCCTGCTATATAACTCAGCGCATCTCGAAAACGAAGATCTATGTACTCATTTAGTACTGCTTGAGAATCCGCAAAATTTATAATCATCGTTTCAAGCATATATGACGGCAGTGTTTTGGCGTTCTTTACTTTATTCCATTTTTTGCAAAGGCGAATTAACTCTAACACGCGTCCATCTTTACTTTGGTTTGTGCTTGTAACATGCCCTTTGTCTTTATCGGGTGCTGTCTTTTTCCAATTGCCATTTCCGTTTGGAATTAAATAATATGATCTACCATCGCTTTCTTCTACCGTATGGAAACAAGGTACAATATCAAAAGACCATTCCTTTGATTTTAGATTTAAAATAATCGCTTCGCCGTTTCTACGAATCTCAGAACGCGAATATTCTCTCACTGATTCTAACTTTTTCTTAAATTTATTAGATACCTGGGTACTGTTAAGTGTTCCATCTTCGCGTGTGCAATCTTTTTGTGCTGCATTGGTGGTACTTGCAGTTATTCTGACCTCGTCCCATGGGTCATCGGAATAATACGTTGCACCGTTAGCAGCAATACCGATCATCAAATCCACATCATCAAGATCACGGCATTTAGTCTTTCTCGCAAATGAACCAAAATGTACATTAAAGCTATCACATAAATCAAAGAAGCCGTCCTTGTCATCAAATTCGGCGATATTATCAAGCAGGTTGTCTCGACTCGTTCTTGCTTCGGATACAACATCCGGGTCAAGATTGACAATATCCCTCATAAATTCAGCAAATGCATTATTAACGGTTGTAGCCAACTCCTCTACCTCCTTAGCTTCCAAGTTCATCCATATATTTTTTCATCTGCGCTTGTACTTGAGCCAGTTCCGCCTCGATATCAGCAATGTTTCGCTGCACCTCGTCGATATCTACCAGTTCTTCTTCCTCGAAGGTATCTACATACCGGGGGATATTTAGGTTGAAGTCGTTCTCCTTGATCTCATCGAAGGAGGCCACATAGCTGTACTTATCCTCATTCTGCCGCGCTTGATAGGCATTGACAATACGAGTGATGTCGCAGTCCCGCAGAATGTTCTGGTTCTTACCCTTCTCAAAGTTTCCGTCCCCAGAGGCATCGATGAACAGTACATCCCGGTAGGTGCGGTTCTTCTTAAATACCAGAATACAAGCTGGGATTCCAGTGCCGTAGAACAAGTTGGCGGGTAAGCCAATGACTGCATCCAGCAGATTCATCTCCACCAGCTGACGGCGGATTTTTCCCTCGCTGGCTCCACGGAACAGAACACCATGGGGCAGCACCACCGCCATGCGACCGTTCTCGGCATCCAAACTGGAAAGCATATGCAGCACAAAGGCATAATCACCTTTGGAAGTAGGAGGCACACCCCAATCGAAACGGTGGTATTGATCCAGTTCGGCGGACATTTTCTTCTTGCCCTTGCTGTCTGCCTCAGCCTCCGAAAGGAAGCCGCTGTCCCACTTGTCCAGACTGAAGGGCGGATTTGCCACCACCACCTGGAACTTCATTAACTTATCATCCTCAACATTCTGAGGATTAGAGAGAGTATCGCCCTGCCAGATCCGGGCATCATCCACACCGTGCAGGAACATATTCATAGTGCAGAGAGCCCAGGTCTGAGCGTTGAGCTCCTGGCCATAGACAGCCACCTTGCCACTGGGTACTTTTTTATAGGCTTTCAGCAACAAGCCGCCGCTGCCGCATGTGGGGTCGTAGATTCGGTCGTTCTCCTTGGGCTGCACCAGAGAGGCTACCAGTTCAGAGACTTGGCTTGGCGTGAAGAATTCGCCTCCCTTCTTCCCGGCATCAGAGGCGAACATAGCAATCATGTACTCGTAGGCATCTCCGATGATATCGGCGGAACCCAACTGACTGGGACGCAGATCCAGACCGTTGAAATCCTCCAGAAGGTTACGCAGGGTAGCATTCTTCTCTTTTGGTTCACCGAAGTCTACCTGGGAGTTGAAGTCAATAGCCCGGAATACATTGCGCAACTTTCCGCTGTTGTGTTCCTCGATGTGGTTCAATGCCACATTGATTTTCTGGCCGATTTCAGCATCGTTCCGGTTGGCATAGAGATAGTCGAAGGTGGACTGCTCGTCCATTGCAAAGCGTTCCCGGCTCATGGCCCGTTCCACTCGGCGCATATCCCCGTCATACTGTTTGATATACCCTTCGCGCCTCTCTTTGGAAACATCGCTGAGGTACTTTACGAACAGCATGGAGAGGATATAGTCTTTATAGCGGGAACTGTCGATCTTGCCGCGGAAACTATCACAGGCGTTCCACAGGACCTGCTCAATATCTTTTCTGGTTGTCATCTTCATTTCCCTTTCTTTGCTCTTTTGTACGCCTGATTCAGTACACCAGCATAATACTTTTCTTTTTCATCTGCCAACATCCTAAGTAATTGGCGTTCTCTTTTGGCCAGCAGATTGAACTGGGCGATTTTACGCTGATCCTCCACGGAAAGAAGGGCCAATTCAAAGTCAGCTAAAAATCTTGCGTTAACTGCGCCAAGCATATTACTGGTTGCATTCTCATAAATTTTTCGTTTTATCTTTTCTGTATTCAGCAACCAAAAAAGATACTCTGGCAACAGGCTCTTATCTTCAACTCGAATCACTACAAAGTTTGAGGAAACCACCATTCCAGATGTAGTTTCATCAATCAGAACTGCTGTATAGGGAGCTGTAAGGCGGACAATGATATCTCCGCTTTGCGAGAGGTATTCTTCTTTCAGCGGTTCTTTTGCTTCATAGATATCGGCCTCTTTCAATTGAATTGTCCCTTCCTGCTGGATACACCGCAGATTAATCAAGGGATATCGATACTCACTTGGCTCTTTGGCCTGTTTTCTCGACAAGACCAAGCCGCTGCGAACACTCGCAAGGTCCTGCAACTTCATTCTTTCACCTCTTTTGTCACGGCCAATAAATAACAATGGCTTTCTAAAAAAATTTCCCTCTGATGAATTGTCCCCATTATACACCAGGCCATCTTTCTTTGTCAAGAATAAATTTGTCATGGAAAAAAAATAACTTTTAGTCTTCTCCGCATATAAGTTTGCTGTCCACTCCCTCCTTATTGAAAAACTGTGGGTAGTGTTTCTTGCATCTGCTCCTCGTCCAGCATTTTCATCAAACCATACACCGCAGTCCGTGGGCAGAAAACTTACCACCTTGCGAGAGCGCTGCGTTCGCATCGCAGAGGTCGAGGGTTCGATCCCCTTCGAGTCCACCAAAAGAAAATGCGACTTGTTTCGACAAGTCGCATTTTCTTTTGGGTTTCGCTCCCGTTGGTCGCTCCACCCTTCAGTGATTGAAATGCTCGGGCGAAGTGAATTCGCCCTGCGCCAAGGTTTTGCCTGTGGCAAAACGCTTGTACGGCGCAAAGGCGCCGCCGGCCAGAAGGCCGGTTGGGTGCTTCTCAAGAAAAATTGCAAACGACCTGAGAGGATTTGGATTGTTACCCCTTGCCAAAACTAGAAATCGCTGCAGTTTTTACTGCGGCGATTTCTCATTGGATCGCCCCATCAGCTCTGCCGGTGGGGCGCCCCGTAAAAAGAGCTTTAATATCAAACATCGAGTGAAGTGAGCCGCTAACATGAACCTTCCGCTAATAGAAATCTGCTATTAGAACGGTGATTGCCCGTTTACGGGCTGTATGGCAAGTGATGCAAGCGGAATAAATTTCCGTGTGTCTTGAGACGCTTGCCGGTAATAGGCCCTTATAGGGCCTACGCAAGCCTCCGGCTTAACCGGCGGTTATGGCTTGCCCACAGACGGATTTTGCTTTGATTATCGGAAGGATTCCCCGTACGGGGAATCCTTCTTTTGTTTATTGCAGCGCAGATCATGGGGCCGCACTCTTCAGCATCCTGTCCAGTCCCCAATGGCTGGAATCTGCTCACAGACATGTGCCGGGGCGGCGGACTGTTCCAACTTGACCTGGAAGCGACGTCAAGCCAGAGAAGAAGCTTTTTATAATTCCGGCAGTGCCCCGCGGCGGTTGGTGGAAGAGTGGCCTGCTGCTTTGGGATTCGGATCGCTGATAACGAATTTTCCGCTCACCGATGCGCAGTTTTCATGCCGCAAAGTCCGGACCCTCCCGCCGGAAGAACAACCGTCTGCCTTGGCGGCTGGCTCTTATAAGAAATACCATACGCTTCTTCCGCCGTGCGTATTGAGCCGTTTAGGGCGGCAGAGCGGTTTCTTCCCACGAAAAGCGGCTTGCCTTGCGGGACATACTGCGCTGCAAGGCGGCGGAAAGGGGGTCCCTTTGTCGGGACGCGAGAGAACAAAACAGCCCCCCCTTCGGAATGCCCGAAGGGGGGCTGCGGATCTATCAGAGCTGCTTGACCGTGTAATACACCGCCAGGGCAAAGACCACTATGGCCAGGGCCCACATGGCGTAATAGGCGATGGTGCTGCTGAACAGAGCGATGGCCAGCGCCACGACGGACAGGCCGCAGGCCGCATAGATGGGCATGGGATCCGCGCCGGCAGTCAACACCTGAAGATTGCCCAGCTTGCCGCCATTCTTGTCCGCCTTGTTGGTGAGGAAAGCCGCTACGATCAGTACCACGATATAGACTACCGCAGCGATCCGGACATAGGTACCCAGGAAGATGCTGTCCAGCACCCGCCGGCAGACCCACAGGGCGATCAGGGAGGCACCCAGGATGGTCAGGGACCAGGAGCACTCCCGATCGTACAGATTCCACAGAATGCCCAGCAGCATGACCACCGGAACCACCACGCACAGGAAGGTGAGAGCGGAGTCGTAGAAGGTGCGGATCATCCAGGCGGAACCGCCCAGGAAAACGCCGGCGGCAAACACCGACCAGCCGATCCAGCGGCGCTTGGTTTGCTGGCGCCAGACGATGCCCAGGACCAGACCGATCACAGCCACTGCCGCACCCGCGGCCATCAGATAGGGCAGTGCGGCGTCGCATGCGAGAAGCTCATTGGCGGTGCCGTTCACATAGAAGCGGCGGATGACCAACAGATAGATCTCCGCCACGCAGCCGGCCAGAAAAAACTTGAGCGCGTTGTGCATGGGCTCGTTCCGCTTTACCGGCTTGGATTTACTGACAGGATTTTTGGACATATAGGACAACCTCCAGGGTGTTTGTTCCGAAAATAGCCGCGGGAAAACATGCGCTTCCGCTGGCATACTATGATAGTATAGCAGATATTTCGTGCCTTTGCAAGGGGAAGGAGCCAGACTTTTCCCTTTTTTCCAACAGGAGTCAGGATTGCCGGTTGAGATTTGCCCGGGGGCGTGGTATACTCCTCTATTATGAGATTTTTTGCGAAAAATACTGATGACAAGAGGAATTTGCTTATGAAACGTTTGGGCGCACTGCTGGCGTCACTGCTGCTGGCGGGGAGCCTGACCGCCTGCGGCGGCACTGCGGCGCAGGAGATGCAGAGCATACAGGTCTTCGCCATGGACACGGTGATGGGCCTGCGGGCCTGCGGCGGGGAGACGGAGGCGGCGCTTGCGGCGGCGGAAGACGAGATCTACCGCCTGGATGAGGCGCTCTCCCGCACCCGGGAGGACAGCGCAGTGTCCCGGTTGAACAGCGCGGCGGGGGGGACGCCGGTGGATGTGGGGGAGGAACTCCGCGACCTGATTGCCCGGGCCCTGGATTTCAGCGCTGCCACAGACGGGGCCTTTGACATCACCCTGGCGCCGGTGTCCTCTGCCTGGGGCTTTACGGAGGACACCTACCGGGTGCCGGAGGACGCTGAACTGGCGTTGCTGCTGCCCTGCGTGGGGGCGGAGCATGTCCACCTGGAGGAGGGGACTGCTGTCTCGCTGGACCAGGGCACCCGGATTGACCTGGGAGCCATTGCCAAGGGGTATGCCAGCGACCGGATGGCTGCGATTTACCAGGAGCACGGCATCACCCACGGCATCGTGGACCTGGGTGGGAACACCTGGGTCTGCGGCGGGAACTTGGAGGGGGAGCCCTGGCAGATCGGCATTCAGGACCCGGCCCGGTCCGCGGGGGCTTTGGCGGGGATCCTGGAGGCGTCGGACGCCTTTGCCGTCACCTCCGGCGGCTATCAGCGGTATTTTGAGGAAAATGGACAGCTCTATCACCATATCATTGATCCTGCCACCGGCCACCCGGCGGAGAGCGGACTTACCTCCGTCACCGTGGTGGCGGATGGGGCCGCGGGCAACGGCACGATGTGCGACGCCCTCTCCACGGCCCTGTTCGTCATGGGGGAGGACCGGGCGCTGGAGCTCTGGCGCAGCGGCGTCTATGACTTTGACCTGATCTTGGTGACAGAGGACGGCCGGCTGCTGGCGACTGCAGGCATCGCGGACCGGTTCCGGCCGGACGATTCGGCGGGGTATGCGTATGAAATCGTCTCCTAAGCTGCGGCCAAACGGCTGGGATGCGTTGGCGGCGGCCGCTGTGCTGGCGCTGGCGGTGGCCTGCGCGGCTCTGTTCTGGACTGGGGGAGAGGAAATAGGCCCGCTGACGGCGGTAGTGTCTGCGAACGGCGAGCCGGTGGACCGGGTGGTGCTGGCGGACCTGTCGGGACCGGAGGAGCGGACCTATACGTCCAACGGCTACACCCTCCGGGTGGCCTTTGGGCCAGAGTCTGCCCAGGTGACGGTGTCCGACTGCCCCACCCAGGACTGCGTCCACATGGGGGAGATCACCCGCGGGGGACAGAGCATCGTGTGCCTGCCCGCCCGGATCGTCGTGCAGCTGGAGGGCGGCGCGGCGGCGGATGACGGCGTGGATCTGGTGATCGGATAAGGAGGCGCCATGAAACTGACGACGAGACAGTTGACGCTGTGCGCGGTGCTGACGGCCATGGCGCTGGCGCTCAGCTATCTGGAGAACTTCTTCCCCTTGTCCCTGGCCATCCCCATTCCGGGGATCAAGCTGGGACTGGCCAACATCGTGACGCTGTTCGCCCTGTACGCCCTGGGACCGGGGCAGGCGCTGCTGATCCTGGTGGCCCGGTGCCTGCTGGGGGCGGTCTTTGCAGGAAACATGAACGCGCTGATTTTTTCCCTGCTGGGGGGCGTGACGGCCATGGGGGTGATGATCGCCCTCTCCCGGCTGAAGCGCCTCTCCGTCTACGGAGTGTCTGTGGGCGGAGCAGCGGCCCACAACTGCGGCCAGGTGGCCGCAGCCGTGCTGACGCTGGGCAACACGGCGCCGCTGTACTACCTGCCGGTGCTGCTGGGGGTGTCCCTCTTTACCGGGGCATTGACGGGGCTGATCGCCGCCTGCCTGTTCCGGGCGCTGGTACATACAAGACTGTGGGGGGTGTGAGCGGATGGACAAGCGGGATCAGAGCAAAAAGGACGAGATCATCCTGCGGCAGCTGGAGGTGATCCGCTCTATGACGGAGCACAACCTCAGCCGCATGGGCGCGGACTTCTGGGGCACTCCGACACCGGAGAAGCATGTGCCTGTGGCTCCGCTGCCGGAGAAAGAAAAAAGGATCCCGCCGGCAGACGGCGGGGAGAAAAAGGCGCCAGAGGCGGCAGAACAGAAACAGGAAGACACCGCCAAAGCTCCCCCCAAAGAGAACATCGAGGACCTGCAGAAGGAGCTGGACAGCTATGTGGGCCTCAGTGCGGTGAAGCGGGAGGTGAAAGACCTCATCAATCTGGCGGCGGTGGAGCGTCTGCGCCGGCAGCACGGCCTGCCCACAGCGGACATGAGTCTCCACATGGTGTTTTCCGGCAATCCCGGCACGGGAAAGACCACCATCGCCCGGCTGATGGCCCGGGTCTACCACAGCCTGGGCATCTTGTCCAAGGGGCAGCTGGCGGAGGTGGACCGCAGCGGGCTGGTGGCGGGCTACGTGGGACAGACAGCCATCAAGACCCGGAAGGTCATCGACTCCGCTCTGGGGGGTGTGCTGTTCATCGACGAGGCATACGCCCTCAACGGCGGCGGGGCCAACGACTTCGGCCAGGAGGCCATCGACACGCTGCTGAAGGCCATGGAGGACCACCGGGACGACCTGGTGGTGATCGTCGCGGGCTACGACGGGCTGATGGACGAGTTCATCCACTCCAATCCGGGACTGGAGTCCAGGTTCAACCGCTTTCTCCACTTTGCAGATTACACGGCGGAGGAACTGCTGGCCATCTTCCGGATGCAGTGTGAAAAAGGGTGCTACATTCTGGAGCCGGAGGCGGAGGCGCCGCTGCGCTCCCTGCTGGAAAGGCGGATGGCGGATGCGGCCTCCTTCGGCAACGCCCGGGGCGTGCGAAACCTGTTTGAGCAGATCCTGGTCCGGCAGGCGGGCCGTCTGGCGGGACAGGCGTCCGTCAACCGGGAGGACCTGACGCGGATCACCGCCGCAGATGTGGAGGCAGTGGGCCGGGCAAATGATTTGGAGGCGAAAGAGCGTTGAAGGTTTTGATCTTACATCCCAGCAGCCGATATGACCGGTATCTGCCCGATATTCCCGCTGCGGGGCGGATGGAGCTGGTGTTCACGGACCGGGAGGGGCCGGAGGAGCGCTGGCTGGCAGCTGGCGGCGATGCGGAGGCTTTGGTGGCCGCACCGGTGACGCCGGTGACAGAGGAACTGATCGCCCGGATGCCGCATCTCAAGCTGATCCACAGCGACGGGGTGGGCTACGACCGGATTGACCTGGCGGCGGCCCGGGAGCGGGGCATCTATGTGTGCAACTGCGCCGGGTGCAACGCAGGCCCCGTGGCGGAGCTGGCGGTGACGCTGATGAGCATGCTGCTGCACCGGACGCTGTGGGGAGACCGGATGGTGCGGGCCGGGCAGCAGCATGAGGCGGTGAACGAGCTGGCAGCCCATGTGCCGGAAGATCTGTCCACCTGCCGGGTGGGGCTGGTGGGCTTCGGCGCCATCGGCCAGGCTACGGCGCAGCGGCTGCGGGCCAACGGCAGCGAGGTGTTTTACTACGCCCGGCACCGGCAGGATCCGGCTGTGGAGGAGGCGTGCGGCGCCCGGTATCTGCCCCTGTACGAGCTGGCGGAGACCTGTGACATCATCAGCCTCCATCTGCCCGCCACGCCGGAGAGCACCCACCTGCTGGACCGGGCGTTCTTCGGCCGGATACGGCCGGGGAGCTATCTGGTGAACACCGCTCGGGGCGCGGTGATCGACGATGCGGCCCTGTGCGAGGCTATCCGCTCCGGCCGTCTGGCGGGGGCGGCGCTGGACGCCTATGACCCGGAGCCTGTGACGGCGGAGCACCCGCTGGTGCGGCTGGCGGCGGAGTGCCCGGACCGGCTGATCCTCTGCCCCCACCAGGGCGGGATCAGCCATGCGGCGTTCCGAGAGGCCGCGCGGATGGTGTTTGCGGATCTGGAAAAGCTGATGGACGGCAAGCGTCCGGAACGGGTGGTCAACGGCCTGTAACCGGCGCTGATGGAGATTAAGAGGCCGGAAGAGGAGAGGCGGATCACTATGCGCGTACCAGAGCACTGCACAGCGGATGCGGGGATGTTCTTCGACGGCCATCCGGCGGAGCTGGCGCTGTATGAAGCGCTGTTCCGGCGGATGGACGGGGCGTTTCCGGAGGGAACCGTCAAGGTGCAGAAAAGCCAGATCAGCTTTTACGGCCGGCATCTGTTCGCTGCGGCATCTCTGCCGGTGCGGCGGCGGAAGGACTGGCCGAAGATGTGCCTGATGGTGACCGTTGGACTGCCGTACCGGCTGGACTCGCCCCGGGTGGTGGCGGCCTCGGAGCCGTATCCCGGCCGCTGGACCCACCATGTCTTGGTGACAGAGGCGGACCAGATCAACGAAGAGCTGATGGGCTGGCTGCGGGAGGCATGGGACTTTGCGGAGAGCAAGCGATGAGATACACACGGGAAGAGCTGGCGGAGGCCCGGCGATCCATCGACTCCACCCTGCGCAAGTGTGAGAAGGCGCTGGAGAAGCTGCGACCGGGCACGTCGCCCCACACGCTGACGGTACGGCGCATCCGGGCGTTCCGGATCGCCTTGGCGCTGATCGACCGGGAGATGGACGGGACGGAGATTCCCGGTCCGGAAGGGAAGGAGGACCTATGAGCCACTATGCCTACGGATACTGCGGGATGCCCTGCGCCCTCTGTACCCGCTGCCGGACAGAGGGAAGCAGCCGGTGTCCCGGCTGCTCCTGCGACGGATACTACACTGTGCCCTGCAAGGTCCACCGCTGCGTCCGGGAAAAGGGACTGGACCACTGCGGACAGTGCGGGGACTTCCCCTGCCCGAAGCTGGGGAAGATGGGGGATTTCCGGGACCTGGATACGGGCCGCGTGAAGGAGCGGACCTGCCAGGCCGTGGCGGCGGAGGGCCTGCCCGCCTGGCTGGCGGAGTATGAGGAAAAGGTGGACCTGCTGACGGTGGCGCTGGAGCGGTACAACAACGGCAGGATGAAGCGGTATCTCTGCGAGCTGTTCCTGCAGCAGGACCTGGACACCCTGCGGCGGATCATGGCCCGGGCGGAGGCACTGGAAGGAGCGGATTCCAAGGAGCTGGGCCGGGCCTTCCAGGCGCTGGTGCGGGAGATGCTGGAATCGTGAGCGGGGCGCTGAACAGAAAAAAGCCACCGGAGCAAATGCTCCGGTGGCTTTGATGTTCGCTTATTCCAGCTCGAAGGCACCAGTGTACAGCTGATAGTACAGTCCGTGCTGGCGGATCAGATCGTCGTGGTCGCCCCGCTCCACGATCCGGCCGTGGTCCAGCACCATGATGGCGTTGGAGTTGCGGACGGTGGAGAGCCGGTGGGCGATGACGAACACCGTCCGGCCATACATCAGGGAGTCCATGCCCTGCTGAACGATGGCCTCCGTCCGGGTGTCGATAGAGCTGGTGGCCTCATCCAGGATCATCACCGGCGGGTCTGCCACGGCTGCCCGGGCAATGGCCAGCAGCTGCCGCTGGCCTTGGGACAGATTGGCGCCGTTGCCGGTGAGCATGGTATCGTACCCCTGGGGCAGGCGGCGGATGAAGTCGTCGGCATTGGCCAGGGCGGCGGCCGCCTCCACCTCTTCATCCGTGGCATCCAGATTGCCGTAACGGATGTTCTCCCGGACGGTGCCGGTGAAGAGGTTGGTGTCCTGCAGCACGATGCCCAGGCTGCGCCGCAGGTCCGGCTTGCGGATGTTGTTGATGGAGATGCCGTCGTAACGGATCTTGCCGTCGGCAATGTCGTAGAACCGGTTGATCAGGTTGGTGATGGTGGTCTTGCCGGCGCCGGTGGCGCCCACGAAGGCCAGCTTCTGGCCGGGCTTGGCAAAGAGGCTGATGTCGTGGAGGATGGTCTTGCCCTCCTCATAGGCGAAGTCCACATGGTCGAACCGCACGTCGCCGGAGAGCTTGATGAGGTAGTAGTCCTCGCTCTCGACATTTCGGACCGGGCCCAGGATGGGGCGGTAGAAGGCCTTGCCGTGCTCCTGGTATTTCCAGGCCCAGGCCTCGTCTTTTCCAGCCTCGGGGGCCTTCAGCTCCGTGAAGGAGCCGTCCGCCTCTTCCCGCACAGGGACCATCACCATGTCAGTGCTGTGGGGGACCCTCCAGGCCCAGAGGTTGGTGCGCTTCTCGGACTCCTCCAGTTGGTGGCCCTCTTTATCATAGGACACGTTTACCAGCGTCACAGTGCCGTGGTCCTCCTCCGGCTCCTCGTCCATCAGGGCGAAGATCCGCTCCGCGCCGGCCAGGGCCATGATGATGGAGTTGAACTGCTGGGAGATCTGGTTGATGGGGTTGGAAAAGCTCTTGGACAGCTGCAGGAAGCTGGCAATAACGCCCAGGGTGATGGTGGTGTCCACCCCGCTGAGGGCCAGAGCGCCGCCCACCATAGCCACGATCACGTACTGGACATTGCCGATGTTCACCATGATAGGCATCAGGATGCTGGCGTAGGTGTGGGCTTTGTCCGCGCTGTGGAACATTTCGTCGTTGACCCGGTCAAAGCCGTCCTGGGCCTCCTGCTCATGGCAGAAGACCTTGACCACTTTCTGACCGTTGATCATCTCCTCGATATAACCGTTGAGGGCGCCCAGGGTGCTCTGCTGGCGGAGGAAGTAGCGGCCGCTGCGGCCGGCCAGGAACCGTGTCACCACCAGGGCGAAGCAGACGCACACCAGGACCACAACCGTGAGCAGGGCGTTGGTGAACAGCATACCCAGGAAGGTGACCAGAATGGTCATGGAGGAGTTGATGACCTGGGGGATGCTCTGGGCGAACATCTGCCGCAGGGTGTCCACATCGTTGGTGTAGACGCTCATCACGTCGCCGTGGGCGTGGGTGTCAAAATACTTGATAGGCAGGGTCTGCATGTGGCCGAACAGGTCGTCCCGAATGGTTTTCTGTACGCCCTGGGACACCACGATCATGTTCCGGTTATAGGCGTAAGCGCACAGGGCACCCACCAGGAACAGGCAACCCATCATCACCAGGGCCCGCACCAGGCCGGAAAAGTCTGGATCCGCCGCACCCAGCAGGGGGGTGATATAGTCGTCGATCAGACTGCCCAGAAACAGAGAGCCCGCCACGTTGGCGATGGCACTGACCAGAATGCACACCAGAACAATGATGAAGCGGGCCTTGTACCCCCGTTTGATATAGCCCATCAGGCGGCCGACAATGTGCCGGCGATGGCCGGGTGCCTTGGCGCCGCTGCGGATCTGCTTACTGCTCATTGTCACTGCCTCCTTTCATTTGGGATTCATAGGTCTCGCGGTAGATATCACAGGTTTTCAGCAATTCGTCGTGGGTACCCATGGCCACGATCTGTCCGCCGTCCATCACCAGGATCTTGTCGGCGTCCTCGATGGAGGAGACCCGCTGGGCGATGATGAACTTGGTGGTATCCGGGATCTCCTCCAGAAACGCCTTGCGGATCAGGGCGTCGGTCTTGGTGTCCACGGCGGAGGTGGAGTCGTCCAGGATCAGGATCTTGGGGTGCTTCAGCAGGGCCCGGGCGATGCAAAGCCGCTGCTTCTGCCCGCCGGAGACGTTGGAGCCGCCCTGCTCGATATAGGTGTCGTACTTGTCGGGGAACTCCTGGATAAAGGAATCCGCCTGGGCCAGCTGGCACATCCGGACCATCTCCTCGTCAGTGGCGTCCTTTTTGCCCCAGCGGAGATTATCCTTGATGGTGCCGGAGAACAGCACGTTCTTCTGCAGCACCATGGCCACCTGGTCCCGCAGGGCGTCCATATCGTAGTCCCGGACGTCCGCGCCGCCCACCAGGACGCGGCCCTCAGTGGCGTCGTACAGACGGGGGATCAGCTGGACCAGGGTGGTCTTGGAGGTGCCGGTGCCGCCCAGGATACCTACGGTCTCACCGGACTTCACCGTGAGGTTCACGTTCTTCAGGCACTCCTTGCTGGGGTCCTTGGCGTAGGAGAAGCTGACGTTCTCAAACACCACGGAGCCGTCCTTGACCTCTTCGATGGGCTGGGAGCCGTTCTTCAGATCGCTCTCCTCGTTCAGGATCTCTGTGATCCGCTCTGCGGAGGCCCGGGCCATGATGATCATAGTCAGTACCATGGAGAGCATCATCAGGCTCATCAGCATCATCATGATGTAGCTGAACATACTGGTCAGCTGGCCGGTGGTCATGCTGCCGCCCACGATCAGGTTGGCGCCGATCCAGGACACGGAGATCATGCAGGCATACACACAGATCTGCATCAGAGGCATATTGAAGGCCAGGATGCGCTCCGCCTTGGAGAAGTCCATGTAGATCTCCTGGGAGACCTTGCCGAACTTCTCTACTTCATGGTCCTCCCGAACAAAGGACTTCACCACCCGGATGCCCAGCAGGTTCTCCTGCACCACGTTGTTCAGGTGGTCATAGCGCTTGAAGACCCGTTCAAAAATGGGGTGGGCCCTGGTCATGATGAGCGCCAGGCCGATGCCCAGGATCGGGATGACCACCAGGAAGATCAGTGCCAGCTTGGGGTTGATGCGCAGGGTGAGTACCCAGGCGCAGATCAACATGATGGGGGACCGGACCGCGATACGGATGACCATCATAAAAGCCATCTGGACGTTGGTCACGTCTGTGGTCAGGCGGGTGATGATGCCGCTGGTGGAGAACTTGTCAATGTTGGAAAAGGAGAACTTCTGGACATTCCGATACATCTCCCGCCGCAGATTCCGCGCGAAGCCCGTAGAGGCCTTGGCGCCGAAACGGCCGGACAGTCCGCCGCAGATCAGCGCCAGAACAGCCATTCCCACCACGGTGAGGCCGTAGGCGGCAATATGGTGCATGCTGCCGGCCTTGACCCCCTCGTCCAGCAGCTTGCCGGTCATCAGAGGGATCAACACGTCAAACGCCACTTCGCCGATGACGAAGATGGGCGTCAGGATGGTGGCTGGCCAGAACTCCTGAATACAGCTGGCCAGGCTCCTTTTTTTCTTCATAGAATACCTCCTTGTGTCTTTGCTGTGCCGGGGGAAGCGATTGAGCCGCTTCCCGGCCGGGCCCGGTTGGTCAAATGAGATTTTGCTTCAGCTTTTCCGCGATGGCCAGGAACTGGTCAATCTCCTCCTGAGAGATGCCTCTGGTCAGCGTCGCCTCTGTGGCGGCGATCCGCCGCTCTGCCTCCTGATTCAGCGCCTGCGCCCGGAGTGTGGGCGTGATCCGCTTCATCCGGGCGTCCCTGACTCCCATAGAGCGCTGGACGAGGCCCTCGTCCTCCAGCCGCTTCAGCAGCCGGGAGGCGGTGGAGCTGCGGATGCAGAGGGCGCGCTCCAGATCCTTTTGATAGATTTCCCGGCCCTGGCTGTGGCAGAGATAACCGATCAAAACGCCCTCGATCTCCGTCAGCATGCTCTGGGGATGGTCGGCAGGCCCCCAAAGCCGTCTGCGCAGGAGATTGGACAGTGCCTTGATCTCATACCCGACGTACCGCTCATGCTGCATGGAAACACCTCCTCCAACTGAACAGGATTATATTTTAGTTAGCAAACTAGCAAATGTCAAGAAGCAATCTGCCAAAATTTCTACGGGTCTTCCTTTAAAATTCGGCAGGCACCGAAAGAGAAGGAGGCGCCCCACACCGAAGGGCGGGGCGCCTCTGAAAAAACGGGTTGGAGGCTGCTGTTCAGCGGCCGCCCCGGGGGCGGTCCGGCAGGAAACAGAGGCAACCGGCCTGACGGCTGGCGTTCAGGTCGATGAGCCGCTGGTTGGAGCTGCCCCGGAACCGGAGGGTCAGGTCCTTCAGCTCCTCTACGAAGCGGCCGTCCACCAGCACATCCAACAGGGAGAGCATCTCGTCTGTCACCTCGCAGCGGGGATGAGTGCCGTCCGAGGTAAGCTCCTCATAGGTGAAGCCGGAGAAGCCCCAGATGGTCTTGTCCGGATACATCTGCCGGACCCGCCGGAGAAAGGGCACCAGGGCCCGCTGGTTCTCCGGTTCAAAGGGCTCGCCCCCCAGCAGTGTCAGGCCGTTGATGTAGACAGGGGAGAGCAGGGAGAGCAAATAATCCTCCGTCTCGGTGGTAAAGGGCTGGCCGTAGCAGAAGTCCCAGGTTTGGGGCTGAAAGCAGTTCTTGCAGTGATTGGTGCAGCCAGAGACGAACAGGGTGACCCGCACTCCCTCGCCATTGGCAATGTCGCAGTTTTTGATCTCACCGTAGTACATGACAGCCCTCCTGCTATTCTTCAAAATGGGCGCCCGCAGGCGCCCATTTGAGTTTGATCGTTTTTCCCGGGGACATGCGCCTCGGGAAAAACACCGCTCAGTTTGTAAGTGTGCGAGCGAAGCGAGTGCGCGCACAAACTGCAATCTCTTCGTTCAAAAGGCTTTGCCTTTTGAACGAAATATTTTACAGGTGCAGCACCCGGTCCCGGATCTCCTGAGTCCGGCCCTGGTTCCAGAACTGGGTTCCGATGTAGCCGCAGGTCCGGCGGGCCACATTCATCTTGTCCTGGTCTGTGTTGCCGCACTGGGGGCACTTCCAGATCAGCTTGCCGTTCTCCTCCGCGATCTGGATCTCGCCGTCCCAGCCGCACACCTGGCAGTAGTCGGACTTGGTGTTCAGTTCGGCGTAGATGATGTTTTCATAGATGAACTTCATCACCTGGAGCACCGCCTCCAGGTTGTTCTGCATGTCCGGCACCTCCACGTAGCTGATGGCGCCGCCGGGAGACAGGGCCTGGAACTGGGCCTCAAACTTCAGCTTGTCGAAAGCGTTGATATCTTCTGTCACATGGACGTGGTAGCTGTTGGTGATGTAGCTCTTGTCAGTGACGCCCTCGATGATGCCGAAGCGGCGCTGCAGGCTCTTGGCAAATTTATAGGTGGTGGACTCCAGAGGCGTGCCGTAGAGGGAGAAGTCGATGTCGCTCTCCGCTTTCCACTTCCTGCAGGCGTCGTTCATGTACTGCATCACCTGCAGGGCGAAGGGGGTGGCGGAGGGGTCCGTATGGCTCTTGCCGGTCATGTACTTCACGCACTCGTAGAGGCCGGCGTAGCCCAGGGAGATGGTGGAGTAGCCGTGGTAGAGCAGCTTGTCGATAGTCTCGCCCTTCTTCAGCCGGGCGCAGGCGCCGTACTGCCACAAAATCGGGGCCACGTCGGAGAGAGTGCCCTTCAGCCGGTTGTGCCGGCACATCAGGGCACGGTGGCACAGCTCCAGCCGTTCGTCAAAGATCTTCCAGAACTTGTCCAGGTCGCCGCCGGAGGACAGAGCCACGTCAGGGAGGTTGATGGTCACAACGCCCTGATTGAAGCGGCCGTAGTACTTGTGCTTGCCAGGCTCATAATTGCCGGCGTTTGCGATGTTGCCGATGCCGGCATCTGTGAAGCGGTCCGGCGTCAGGAAGGAGCGGCAGCCCATGCAGGTATACACATCGCCCTTCAGCTCCAGCATTTTCTTGGCAGAGATGTAGTCGGGCACCATCCGGCGGGCGGTGCACTTGGCCGCCAGCTTGGTCAGGTAATAATAGGGGGAATCCTCGTGGACGTTATCCTCCTCCAGCACATAGATCAGCTTGGGGAAGGCGGGAGTGATCCACACGCCCTTTTCGTTCTTCACGCCCTGGTAGCGCTGCTCCAAGGTTTCCTCAATGATGAGGGCCAGATCCTTTTTCTCCTGCTCATTCTTGGCCTCACCCAGGTACATGAACACCGTCACGAAGGGGGCCTGGCCATTGGTGGTCAACAGGGTCAGCACTTGGTACTGGATGGTCTGGACGCCGCGGCGGACCTCATCCCGCAGACGGGTCTCCACCAGCTCCTCGATCTTCTCCCGGGTGGGCCGGATGCCCAGGGCCTCCATCTCCTGCTCCACCAGCCGGCGGATCTTCTTCCGGCTCACATCCACGAAGGGGGCCAGGTGGGCCAGGGAGATAGACTGCCCGCCGTACTGGTTGGAAGCCACCTGAGCGATGATCTGAGTGGCAATGTTGCAGGCGGTGGAGAAGCTGTGGGGCCGCTCGATCAGGGTGTCCGTGATGACGGTGCCGTTCTGAAGCATATCCTCCAGATTCACCAGGTCACAGTTGTGCATGTGCTGGGCGTAGTAGTCCGAGTCATGGAAGTGGATGATGCCCTCCCGATGGGCCTCCACGATGTCGGCGGGCAGCAGCAGCCGCTCGCTCAGGTCCCGGGAGACCTCGCCGGCCATGTAGTCCCGCTGGGTGGAGTTCACCACCGGGTTCTTGTTGGAGTTCTCCTGCTTGGCCTCCTCGTTGCAGCACTCGATGAGGCTGAGGATCTTCTCGTCGGTGGTATTGCTCTTGCGGACCAGAGAGCGGACATAGCGGTAGGTGATGTAGTTCTTGGCCACCTCATAGGCCCCGTGAGCCATGATCTGGGACTCCACCAGGTCCTGAATCTCCTCCACAGAGGGGGAGCGGTTCATCTTCTGACAGCTGAGTTCCACGGACTCCGCGATCCGCTGGATCTGGACCGGGGTCATCCGGGCGTCCTCCTCGATAGTGTTGTTGGCCTTGGTGATGGCGGCGATGATCTTCGTGATGTCGAAGATGACCTCCGTGCCGTTCCGCTTCATGACTTTCATGGGACTCTCCGCCTCTCTTGTAGAATCAATCTCAATTGTAATATATCTAGTAAGCATTGTTATCATACCACACTAGATATGGGATGAAAAGTTGCATTTACCATAGTGTCTTCCAAAATTCGGCGAGGAAATTTGTGCGTTCCGGAGAAAAGCTGTCGATGCGGAAAAACCGCCCCGTGCGGCAGGGCGCGGAGCGGTCGGGATCCGGAGAACAGTCAGGTCAGCTCTGTGTATTTGGCGGCGCTGCCCCGGGCCTTTTCCACCGGGTACTTGGCGGCGTTCTGATCCACCTTGGCGTTCAGGATCTCATCCAGATCCAGGCCGCACACATCGGCCATCAGGACGCAGTAGCTCAGCACATCCGCCAGCTCCTCCCGGATGCGGCCCAGCTTGTCCCGGCATTCCAGGTCCGCGCCGCTCCACTGGAATATCTCCAGCAGCTCCGCCGCCTCCAGGGACAGGGAGATGGCCAGGTCCTTGGGGGTGTGGAACTGCCGCCACTCCCGGTCGTCCCGGAACTGGATCACCCGACGGATCGTCTCATCCCGCAGCATGGATGTCAACTCCTTTTCCATAAAATCAGCATTCACTCCGCCCGGACAGCCCACCGCAGCTTGGTGGAGTGGGCCCGGGGGTTCCGGCGGCACTCCTGAGGGGAGGGACGGGTGACCTCCTGGGCGATGTCGCTGTACAGCCCATCCCGGTACTGCTGGCGGAAGGCCTGCTTCACCAGCCGGTCCTCCCCGGAGTGAAAGGTGAGGATGGCCGCCCGCCCGCCGGGCTTCAGCACATGGGGGAGCTTGTCCAGAAAGGCGTACAGCACCTCGAACTCGCTGTTCACGTCGATCCGCAATGCCTGGAAGGTCCGCTGGCAGGACTTCTTCACCGCCTCCTTGCGCTCGGCGGCGGGGAGGAAGGACAGCGCCCCCTCGATGAGAGCGTACAGCTGCCGGGTGGTGTCCACAGTGCCGCCCCGGCGGAACACCTGAATGACGGCCTTTGCGATGCGGTCCGCGTAGGGCTCGTCGGAATTTTCCACCAGCAGGTTCGCCAACTCCTCCTGGTCCAGCTGCCGCAGCCGCTCCGCCGCGGTGACGCCGGAGGAGGGGTCCAGCCGCAGGTCCAGGGGACCGTCCTGCTTGAAGGTAAAGCCCCGGGCCGGGTCGTCGATCTGCATGGAGGAGACGCCTAAATCCGCCAGCACGAAGTCGAAGAGCACGCCGGGGGCCACCTGGTCCACGTCGGCGAAATTCCGATGCTGGATGGTGAGGAGCTCCGGCCCGAAGCCCGCAGATGCCAGCCGGGCGCGGGTCTTTTCCATCTCGATGGGGTCCACGTCCGTGGCATATAGGTGTCCTTGCCCCTGGAGCTGTGCCAGCATCCGGCGGGTGTGGCCGCCGTAGCCCAGCGTGGCGTCGTAGCCGGTCTGGCCCGGCTGGATCTGAAGGACCTCCAGGATCTCGTCTACCAGAATGGGGATGTGCATCCCTGCCGGGGTCTTGCCGCTCTCGATGATCTTTTCTACATCAGAGCGGTACTTCTCCGGGTCATGCTCTTTGTACTTCTCCTGAAAGGTGCGGGGGTGGGTGCCCTTGTACCGG
>NZ_KI271721.1:51022-53316 GCF_000469445.2 Oscillibacter sp. KLE 1745
AAAAGAAAAGCCCCGCCGCATTGACAGAGCGGCGGGGACCGGATACAATAGACATTCAGCAAGGAGGCAGATTTTTATGGTAACTTTGGCACAGCGCATTGAGGAGCTGCGGACCGCCAGGGGCCTGAGCCGTCCGGCTCTTGCCGCCGCCCTGGGCTTCCCCCGCACGGCGATTGAAAAGTTTGAGACGGGCCGCCAGACCCCCACCCAGGACCAGCAGAACAAGCTGGCGTCCTACTTCGGCGTGTCCCTCTTCTATCTTCGGGGAGAGACCAACGACACCACCCAGATGTCCGACTGGATGGACGGGGCGTTTCTGGACGAGCCCGCCCCGGTTCCGGCCCCCAGGCGGGCGGCAGTGAAGCCGGCGGTGGCGGCGTCCTCCGGCGGGGAGGGCGGCACCATGTTCGACGCGTTCCTCACCAGCAAGAAATTCCAGGAGGCACTGCGCACCGCGGTGCTGGATACTCTCCGCACGCCGGAGGGCCAGGAGCTCCTGACCAAGGCCATCCGGAAAGAGCTGGCGAATCGGCAGAAGTGATGTGCGGCGGCGAAAGGGGCGGGGGATCGTGATCTCCCATCCTGTGTGTGCTCCGGGTGTATGGGGGAGGCGAAATGCGGCCGGAGAGAAAATCCGCGGAACGCTTGCCAACATCCGCTGCGCATAATACCATACAGAAATCAGGAGGGAACTGACGGATACAGACTGGGGGGCAGGCTCAGATGAAGAATGTTCTGTATATAATCAAAGTGGTGGCACTGGCCTGTGCGGCCGGAGTGATTATGACGATCCTGGGGGCTTTTCCGCCTCTGTCGTTCCTGTATAACTGGCTTGTGGGCCACGGCCTGCAAAATGTATGGGTTGGACTGATGGCCGGTGTCATCGCCATCTGCGTGTCCCTGTACAATATGCACCACGCAAAAAAGAAACGGAAGTGAGCGATTTGCGCTCAGTCCGGCTGAGAGGCTTGGATGCTCTGACCAATCAAAAGAGCCGCGGGAGTTTGATCCCGCGGCTCTTCTTGCGCGTTTACAGGCTCTTGATGAACTTCTCGATCCGGTCCAATCCCTCTTTCAGGTCCGCGTCGGAGTAGCAGTAGCTCAGGCGCATGAACCCCTCGGTGCCGAAGTGGATGCCGGGGATGACGCCCACCAGGCCCTCCTTCAGCATCCGGGTGCAGAAGGTGTTGGAGTCCATGCCGAACTTCCGGATGTCCATAAACATGTAGAAGGCGCCCTCCGGCTTCTCCACGTCCAGGCCCATGTCCACCAGGCGCTGGTAGACGTAGTCCCGGCGCCTGCGGAAGATCTCCACCACATCGCTGGTGTCCGTCTCCAGGGCCGTGACGCAAGCCCGCTGGACAAAGGAGGGCACGGAGGTGACACAGTACTGGTGGAACACCTGGATCCGGTCCATCAGCTTGGCGTCCGCCATGCAGTAGCCCAGGCGCCAGCCGGTCATGGCATAAGGCTTGGAGAAGCTCTGGACCACAATGATCCGGTCCCGCATGTCCTGGTACTCAGCAAAGCTGTGGTAGTCCTCACAGTAGGTCAGAGTGCGGTACACATCGTCGCACAGGACAAAGATGGGCTTGTCCTGGAGGATGGCGTGGACGGCGTCCAAGGTCTCCTTGGTGTAGACGCAGCCGGTGGGATTGTTGGGGGAGGTCAGGATGATGGCCTTGGTCCTGTCGGTGATGGCGGCCTTCAGTTCCTCCGGCACGATCTGGAAGTGGTTGTGCTCTGTGGGCAGGGAGACAGGCACACCGCCCTGCAGCTGGACCAGCGCCTCATACAGGCCGAAGGCAGGGGTGGGGATGATGACCTCGTCCCCTGGGTTCAGGATGGTGGAGAAGGAGGCGAACAGCGCCTCCGTGGCGCCCACCGTCAGGATGATCTCACTGGGGGCGTAGTGGAGGCCATGGGCCTCAGCCTCGAATTTGGAGATGGCCTCCAGCGCGTAGGGATAGCCGTTGCCGGGGGGATAGTGGGTATCGTTGGCGTCCAGAGCGGCCTTGGCGGCCTCCTTGATGACGTCGGGGGTGTTCAGATCCGGCTCGCCGATGGTCAGGGCGCAGGCGCCGGGGGTATCCCGCACCAGATAGGTGAACTGCCGGATGCCGGACAGCTCCACGCCCATAACGGCATTGTTCAGAGTCAGGTCCATGGATTTTCACGCTCCTTTTTGTTCATGAAATTCAGTATATCCGGATGAAAAAGGGATGTCAACGGCAGTTTCCACAAAAAGGGAGGCACCGAAAAGAAAGCGGCCCCGCCGCAATCTGCGGCGGGGC
>NZ_KI271721.1:53416-67147 GCF_000469445.2 Oscillibacter sp. KLE 1745
CCCCCGCCGCAATCTGCGGCGGGGCCTGCTGTGAGACTGCATTTTCAGGTGGGCTGATTGGAAGAGGCAGCATCTTCTGCCGGCTGGCCCGTTTCGGCGGGGGCATCAGCTGGCGCCTCCTCCGGGGTGAAGGTCACGGGGGTCTCTCCGGCCCGGGCGACGGAGGTGCCGGAGAGAATGCCGCCGCCCTCCCCTGCGGTGTAGGCGATAGTCACCTGATCCCCGGCATTCAGGATCACCGCCAGGGGGTTCTCCGCGGCGTTGACGGCGTAGAAGGTGTCCTGTCCCTCCAGCCGCAGGAAGTAGTAGGAATTGCCGTCCAGCACAGCGGTGCGGATCTCAGCGATGGCGCCGCTGATCTCCTCCTGGTCAGAGGGAACAGCCTCCGCATCCCCGTCGGAGATGAGGCCGCTGTCGGCCAGTGCCCGGCGGTAATTGGCCTCGCACTCCGCTACGGTGCTGCCGGTCTCTACAATGTTGTACTGCTGGACGTTCACCATGGCGTACATCTTCACCAGACCGTCTTCACCCTTGAGGGACATGAAGTAGGTGGGCTGGTCGGCGATGTTCAGCAGCAACGGGAAGGTGGCCACGTAACGCATCTGCTGGACCTGACTCATGGCGCTGGCCTGCGCGGACGCCTCTGTGGCGCCGGCGACAGAATAGAAGTGCGTCTCCTTGGTCCGCTGGTTGGAGAGGATGAATCCGATGTTGGACTGGTCGGATGTCACAGAGGTGACACCGGTATACATATACACGTCATCCCCGATGGCAATATAATTGTAGCCTTCTGTGGTGTGCGTCACATCCCGCTGGCCGAAAATGGAGTTGATAAAGCCGTTGTGGTACATTCCGTAATAATCGTACTGCTCCATAATCAGATTCGCGTCATAGACGTGGTCCACCCAGTTGGGGACCTCCTCATAATACTGGCTCTCCCCGGTAACGGCGTTCACCAGAACGGCCCCCTGGATGTCCGTGCCGCCGAAGAGGCCGATGGTCTTCACCATGCGGGGGCAGACCCAGTAGGGCTCGCCCTCTTCATTGATCTCAAACACCGGATCGGCAAACATATATGTGGGATAGTGGAACCGCAGGTGGCGGGGCAGATACCGCCCGAAATGCTCGGCGGTGGTATATTTCATCCCCTCGTCCAGGCGGACCACTTCCGCCTCCTGGGTCACCATGTCGATAATCAGATAAGCGGGCAGGCCCGCGGAGCGGTTGGTGAACCACTTGACCAGATCTCCATAGGCCAGGGAAGTCACGCGCACCGGGCGACCCTGGTAGTTGATCTGGGTGTAGGAGGGCAGGATCTCAAACTGGGAGACCATATCTGCCAGTTCGCCCAGTTTGCGGCTGCCCAGGCGCGCGGCGGAGTCTTCGTCCAGCATGGGGATCTGATTGTAGGAGATCTCCTCCACCTCGGAAGCAAAATCACCATCTTTGATGGAAAGCAGCTTGCTGTAGCTTCCGGCCCGGATTACCACCCAAGAGGTAAGGCCGCCGATGATGATGGCGGCGATCAGAGCCACCAGGACCAGGAAGGGGATGGTGCACTGCTTTTTCACAAAGCCGAAGTACCCCTTCACGCCCTCCCCCTGAAAGCCGGAGGTGAGCACGGCGCACACGCAGTACACCGCGCACAGCAGGAACACGAAGACATAGAACTCCTCCGCGTGGAAGTTCAGGGCGGGCAGCTCGAAGTAAAAGTACCCCAGGCCGAACAGCAGCGTCACGCCCAGATTGATGAGCGTCCGCGTAAAGGCGTTGCCAATGGCCTTGCGGGGCTTCCGCTCCCGCTTGGGACGCTGGGGCTGGGAGGCGTCCCCGCCGCTGAAACCGCCGAAAGCACTGGGGTCAAAGCCTCCGAAGTCAAATGAAAATGGCATAAAAACCCAATTCCTCCTTTTTCAGATGGGCCGAATTGAAACCCATGATACAGGAAAAGTGTGAACAAATCAAGGTTTCCCGTCAGAACACCATTCCGATTCCGAAAAGATTATGGTAAAATCAAAACAACATGTAAGCTCTGTGCGGAAACTGCGTGTAGAGAAGTGGAGAGGAGGGACGGCATTGGAGGATGCCCGGATCGTGGAGCTGTACTGGGAGCGGGACGAGGCGGCCATTGCGGAGAGCAGCGCCAAGTACGGCGGCTACTGCTACCAGATCGCCTTCCGCATCCTGGCCCTGCGGGAGGACGCGGAGGAGTGCGTGGGAGACACCTGGCTGCGGGCCTGGGAGGCCATGCCGCCCAGCCGCCCCGGCAGGCTGGATACGTTCCTGGGGAAAATCACCCGGAACCTGTCCCTGGACCGCTGGCGGGCCCTGCGGGCCCAGAAGCGGTGGCAGGGACAGGCGGAACTGGCGCTGACGGAGCTGGGGGACTGCCTGCCCGCCTCCGGCGGCGTGGAACAGGAGGTGGAGGCCGCCGCCCTGGCGGAGAGCCTGAACCGCTTTTTGGAATCCCTGCCCCAGGAGAAACGGGTGCTTTTTGTCCGGCGGTACTGGTATCTCTGCTCCGTGGAGGAGCTGGCCGCCTGGAGCGGCAGGCGGCGGGGGACGGTCTCCGCGGCGCTGTTCCGCCTGCGGCAGGACCTGCGGGAACACTTGGAGAGGGAGGGATTCACCCTATGACAAGGGAACAGCTGCTGGATGCTGTGGGAGATATCCGGGATGCGTTCATCCGGGAGGCCGCGCCGCCGCCCGCCTCGTACCGCAAGCAGCGGGAATTCCCCTGGACCGGCGCGGTGGCGGCCTGCCTGGCGCTGATGATCGTGGGCTCCACATTCTTCCTGTCACAGATGAACATGGGGGACGGAGCCACTGGAAGCGGCGGCGCCTCTGCCGTCACGGAGGACACGGCGGAGGTCGGTGAGTCCGGCGGAGCGGCGAACGGTGCAGCAGACGGCACAGACGATTCTGAGCCGGAGACAGCGGCGATCACTGTCACGGTGGATGGCACGGTGTATGTGCAGGCAGGCGGCGTGGGCCGCCATCCAGAGGCGTGCCCGGAGGGATTCTCCTACGCTGGAGAGGCGGAGCTGCCGGACACCGGGGAGCTTTGTCCCTACTATGCCGACCCGGAGCGGCCGGGGCAGATCTATGTCTATCAGAGCTGCTGGGATGAGGGGACCGGAACCACCTATATGGCCTATGTCCGCTACGAGGCGGAGACAACAAACTGACCGCGGGCGGAAAGAGAAAGCAGGGCCGCCGGAGGGGATCCCCTCCGGCGGCCTTTTGCGTATGATTTTGCCTGTCCTCACGGCAGCATCAGCAGCTTTTTCAAAAATTCCACGCCCCTGGGCAGAACGGCCTCGTCATCAAAGGTGAAGTCCGGGGCGTGAAGCTGGGGGGTATCCCCGGTGCCCAGGAAGAAGAACAGCCCCGGCGCATACTGCTGGTAGAAGGAGAAGTCCTCCGCCGCCAGCACCGGCTTTTCCATGAGGGTCGGCGCGTTATCGCCCAGCTGGGCGGCGATCTTCTGATAGAGCTCTTCGTGGTTCCACACGGCGGGGTAACCCTCGCTGAGGTGGACGTCCAGGCTGCAGCCGGTCTCCGCTGCCACGGACCGGCCGATGTCCTTCAGCTGCTGACGGCAGAAACGGAAGGTGTCCTCCCGGTAGGTGCGCAGGCTCCCCTCCAGCACGGTGCGGCCGCTGATGGCGTTCCGGACTGTGCCGGAGACCATCTTGCCGAACCGCAGCACCCGGGGCTGGTCCGGGGGCAGCTGTTCCATCATGTCATAGGCCCGCTGGAGGTAGGAGATGCCCGCCGTCAGGGCGTCCAGCCCCTCGTCCGCCCGGGACATGTGGACGCTGCGGCCTTCCACGGTGACGGTGACCTCGTTGGACCGTGCCATCAGCGGGCCGGGGCGGGAGGCGATGGTCCCGGCCTCCAGGCCGGGCCACAGGTGCAGGCCGAAGATCCGGCGGACCCGGTAGCGCTCCAGCACGCCGCTCTCACACAGCTTTCCGGCGCCGCCGGTGGTCTCCTCCGACGGCTGGAAGAGGAAGAGCACGTTCCGGGGCAGCTCGGCCAGATGCTCCGCCGCATACTCCGCCAGGGTCAGGACCATGGCGGTGTGGGCATCGTGGCCGCAGGCATGCATCCGCCCGGGATGGACAGAGGCGTAGGGCAGGTCCGTGGCCTCCGTCACCGGAAGCGCGTCCAGCTCCGCCCGAAATGCCACGGCATCGCTCTTCCCTGCGTCGAACCAGGCGCAGACGCTGCCGGTGATGGGAGAGAACACCCGGCAGGGCAGCGGGGCCAAAATGCGCTGGACCAGCTGAACCGTCTCCGGCAGCTGGTTATCCAGCTCCGGGATGCGGTGCAGGGCACGGCGGTAATCGACGGCGGACATGGACAGGACCTCCCCTTCTGAGATGACATTAATAATCATATCATACCACAGACACGGTTGGGTGACCAGAGGAACCGGGATTTTTCGTCCCTTTTGACAAGGAAACGGGACTGCCGGACGCGCTTTTTTCCGTTTTTTCCCTTGCCAAAAGGGAGAATGTAATGGTATGATACCAGAAAATGAGATAGAGGCGCGGATGCGACGAGACCATGGGAGCCGACGGGCGAGGATCGTGGGGGAGGCAAGTCCGCCGAACTCCCTGGTCAGGTATGGGCAGGGGGTGGGTCCGTGGGGAATACCCACGGGACTGTCCGCGGAATTTTCCGCGGGGGCGCTATCCGCTTACAGGGAACTCCGCTTTTTGCATGGGTGCAGAGGTGTGAAAGAGCTGTCGGTAGGGGCGTGTCTCTACCGACTTTTTTGTTGCTTCAACCAACGGACAAAAAGAAAGACGGAGGACACTCACATGAAATTTGAACATCTGCAAGGTTCCATTGTCGCCATGGTCACCCCGTTCCGCCAGGACGGCAGCGTCAACTTCGATATGCTGACAGAGCTGCTGGAGCGGCAGATCGCCGCCGGTACCGACGGCATCCTGACCCTGGGCACCACCGGCGAATACTCCACGATGAGCCATGAGGAGGATGCCGCTGTGGTGGAGCACACCATCCGGGTGGTGGACGGCCGGGTGCCGGTGATGGTGGGCAGCGGCTCCAACTGCACTGTCACCCAGATCGAGAAGAGCCGGCTGTACCAGTCCATGGGGGCGGATGCCCTGCTGCTGATCTCCCCCTACTACAACAAGGCTAACGCGGAGGGGATGTACCGCCACTTCGCCGAGACGGCGGACGCGGTGGACATTCCCTGCATCCTCTATAATGTGCCGGGCCGTACAGGCTGCTCCATCCCGGTTTCCGTGGTGGAACGGCTGGCCCGGCACCCCAACATCGCCGGCATCAAAGAAGCCAGCGGCGATATGTCCTACGCCATGAAGATCGCTCGCTGCGTGGGACCGGATTTCGCCCTGTACTCCGGCAACGACGACATCACTGTGCCCATCCTCAGCATCGGCGGCAGCGGCGTCATCTCCGTCTACGCCAACGTGATGCCCGCCATGTGCCGCCAGATCGTGGCGGACTGGCTGGACGGGAACCATGCCCGGGCCCTGGAGAACCACCTGCGGTACCTGCAGTTGATGAACGACCTGTTCCTGGAGGTGAACCCCATCCCGGTGAAGGCCGCCATGAATATGATGGGGCTGGACGTGGGTCCCATGCGGCTGCCCCTGTGCGAGATGGGGGAGGCCAACGCCGCCACACTCCGCCGGACGCTGGAGGAGGCGGGACTGCTGTGAGGATCATTTTGATCGGCCGGGGCAAAATGGGGACGCTGATCCGGGAGACCGCTGCGGCCGCCGGGGATGAGATTGAGGCCGTCTTCGGCCGGGACGATCTGGGCCAGCTGGGCAGACTGGGGCGTGTAGCGGACGTGGTGATGGATTTTTCCCGCCCGGAGGCTCTGCCGGAGGTCGCCTCCTATGTCCGCCGGACGGGGACGCCACTCCTCTCTGGAACCACCGGGTATACGGAGGCGGAGAAGGGGAGTCTCTTTGCCCTGGGCTCTGCGGCCCCGGTGCTGTGGAGCGCCAACTACTCCCTGGGGGTGGCGGTGCTGGCCCGGGCCCTGCAGGTCATCGCCCCGGTGCTGGGGCCGGATTTTGACATCGAGATCACCGAGACCCACCACAGCCAGAAGGCGGACGCCCCCAGCGGCACCGCAAAGCTGCTGCTGGAAGCTGTCGATCCCCAGCACCGCCTGCGGCCGGTGTATGGCCGGGAGGGGAACTGCGGCCGCCGGGAGAAGGATGAGGTAGGCATCCACGCACTCCGGGGCGGCACCGTGGCCGGGACCCACACGGTCCATTTCTTTGGGCCGGATGAGGAACTGGAGCTGACCCACCGGGCTGCCAGCCGCCAGATCTTTGTGAACGGGGCCCTGCACATCGCCCGGCTGCTGCCTGGGCGGCCCAAAGGGGTCTATGACCTGCAAAAAATCTTGTTTGGAGCGTGATGGCTTTGAATGCACAGGAAATCATCAACTATATCGCAGATTCCCCCAAGAAGACCCCAGTAAAGATTTACGTCAACCTGTCGGCTCCGGTGGACTTCGGATCCGCTGAAGTGTTCGGTGAGGGAAAGAGCCGCATCGTCTTTGGGGACTGGGCCGAGCTGGCGCCCATCCTGGAGGACAACCGGGAGAAGATCACCGACTGCGTGGTGGAGAACGACCGCCGGAACTCCGGCGTGCCCCTGCTGGACCTGAAAGATCTCAAGGCCCGGATCGAACCCGGGGCCATCATTCGGGAGAAGGTGGAGATCGGCGAGGGTGCCGTCATCATGATGGGGGCCATCCTCAATATCGGTGCTGTGGTGGGCAAACGCACCATGATCGACATGGGGGCTGTCCTGGGCGGACGGGCCACGGTGGGAGACGACTGCCACATCGGCGCCGGAGCCGTGCTGGCCGGGGTGGTGGAGCCCGCCTCCGCCACCCCGGTAGTGGTGGAGGACGGCGTCCTGGTGGGCGCCAACGCCGTGGTGATCGAGGGGGTGCGGATCGGCGCCGGGGCTGTGGTGGCCGCGGGCGCTGTTGTGACGGAGAACGTCCCTCCCAACGCGGTGGTGGCCGGAACCCCCGCCAGGATCATCAAGATGAAGGACGCCCGGACGGAGGGAAAGACCGCCCTGGTGGACGCCTTGCGGAGCCTGTGAACTGGAGAAGAAGCGGCCCTGCGGCGTTGTGCCGCAGGGTCCCTTTTATCAGAACGTCAAAATTTAAGACAAAAATTTGGCGGCAATCGTTTGCGGTTTCGATTGCCTGGGGCGGCGCCTTGTGATATTGTAATAGCAACAATCGAACAGGGGGGCTGGACATGCTGGTATTGGACTTCATCAACGTGGGCAACGGCGACTCCATCCTGGTCCGGGAGATGGAGGGGGAACGGCTGCGTTTTTCCATGCTGGTGGACTGCGGCCACGACAGCCTGGAGCGGGACGACCACCCGCCGGTGGAGGACCCCCGCTCCTGCCGGATCTTTGCCGGGGATTTCCTGCGAAGTCAAGGTGTGGCGCATCTGGATATCCTGCTGGTCACCCACTTCCACCGGGACCACATCGGTGGTCTGGGCCGGGTGCTGGAGACCGTCACTGTGGGCGAGCTGCTGACCCCCTATGCGCCCCCCGCCGATTCCGGCCCTCTGGACCCGGACGGAGACAACGGCCTGCCCAAGGCAGCGCGGAACGTGCTGCGGTGTATGGACCTGTACGCCGGCCCCCTGCGGCGGTACGGAGACCGGATCGGCCGGATCAAGGAGCTGCCGGGGGACCGGATGGAGTGTCTCCGGCTGACGGACGACCTCACCATGGACATCCTGTTCGGCGAGCCCGCCCTGTACCCCCGGCAGAGAGCGGTGTACGACGCCGCCTTCCGGGGGGAGCGGAACGGCTATGACCTGATTCACTGGGGAAAGTCCATGAACGTCTCCAGCCTGCGCCAGCGGCTGTACTACCATGGGAAGGAGATCGTTCTGGGGGGCGACGCCTACGCCCACATGTGGGAGACGCAGACCGCCACCCCCTGCGACATCCTGAAGGTGCCCCACCATGCCTCCCTGTCCTCCACCACCCGGAAGCTGCTGCGGCTGCTCCAGCCGAAAGCCGCCGTGGTCTGCGTGGCCGCCGGACGTCCGGACGAGCGGCCCCATCCTTATATCGTCTCCCTGCTGAAGGAATTTACGGAAGATGTCCATTTCACCGATGCGGTGGAGATCCCCGGCCTGGTGGAGCCGGTGTTCCACACGTCCGTCCATATAGAGCTGCCATGAGGAGTTCTCTGATAAAAAAGAGACCGCCCCAGCCGCCGTTTTGAAAACGGCGGCTGGGGCGGTGCGGCTTCAGGGGGGGAGCAGATTACTGCACGCCCTCCCGGTTCAGCAGCTCCAGGATTCTGGCGTCATCTTCCACCGTGGCGCTGGGCATGGGGAAGGTGCCCGCACTGGTGGCGGCGATGCCCCGCAGGCGGCAGGCCTCCTTGATGACGGGCAGGAAGGGGCTGCGGATGGCATACAGGTCCATCAGACGGTCGATGGTCTGCTGGCCTCTGGCGATGCCGGCCAGGTCGTTCTCCCGGAAGGCGCGGACCCAGGCGGCGCAGATCTCCGGCACCACGTTGCTGAGGGCGCCGATGCAGCCGTTGCCGCCGGAGAGTACATTGTGGGCGAAGTTGTCGTCAAAGCCGGAGTAGATCTCGAACTGGGGGATCTGGGACTTGACGACCTTGATGAGCTCCCGGGTGTGGTCCATGCCGGGAACGGTGTCTTTCATGCCCACGATGTTGGGGTGCATCTTGGCCAAAGCCAGCACCGTCTCAGGCGGGATCGTGTAGCCGGTGTTGTCAGGGAAGTTGTAGATGTAGATATCGCCGTGAATTTGCTCGGCCAGGCGGTCATAGTATTGCAGCAGAGCGGAGGGGCCGAAGTGGAAGTAGTAGGGCGGCAGGATCATAACGGCGTCGGCTCCTGCGTCCAGGCAGAAGTTGGAAAAGCTGATGATCTCGTCCGCTACCATGTGGCTGGTGCCGATGATCAGCTTCACCCGGTGGTCGATCTTCTCGATGGCGAATTTGGCCATCTCCCGGCGCTGGTTCATGGGCATGGCGAAAAACTCGCTGCTGCTGCCCTCCACCAGGATGCCGTCTACGCCCTGGTCGATGAGATTGTTGAACAGACGCTCCTGGCTGGCCAGGTCCAGCGTGCCATCCTCGTTGAAGAGTGTGATGGCCGGCGTCAGATATGCTGCGTTCATAGAAAAGTCCTCCTTCATACGGCCCCGGGACCGCTGGCTCCAAACCCGCGGGGTGAGATTTTGAAAACGCACAGGCGGGGCGCGAAAAACAGGCTTTAGTATAACAAAACGGCGCTGAATGTCAAGAGAAGATCTGGTAAAATCCCGCCGGTTGGAAAACAGGGCGGCGGCGCATGCCCGCTTGTCAAACGAAGCGGCATCTGATATGATCGGCCTGGAGAAATCAATCGGCGGCGGAGAGCGCCGGCGTGGAAGGAGCACGATATGACACAGGGACAGCATCGGGCCACAGCCCGGGTTTTGGATATTCTGGAGAGCCTGTCCGGCTCAGAGGAGGGCTTGACGCTGACAGAATTGTCACAGGCCCTGGATGCCCCGAAGAGCAGCCTGTTTCCCATCGTACATACGCTGGAGGAGCGGCGCTACCTCCGGCAGGACGATGGGACGGGCCGGTATACTATGGGTCCCCGGGCGCTGGTGCTGGGAGCGGCCTTCTCGGCGGACCGGGGGCTGGCACCCATTACCCAGGTGATGAAGGAGGTAGCTTCCAAATGCCAGGAGACATGCCAGATGGGCATTCTGGACCAAGACAGGGTGCTGTATGTGGCGCGGGAGGATTCTCCCCAGCCCATCCGGCTGATTTCCTGGGTGGGGACCCGCCTGCCGGCCAACGCCACTGCCGTCGGTAAGGCTCTGCTCAGCGGCCTGACGAACGAGGAGGTGCGGGCGCTGTATGCCGGGGGCCTGCCCCGGCTGACAGAGCAGACCATCACGGATGTGGAAACCCTGCTGGCCCAGTTGGAGGCGGTCCGGCGCGGGGAACTGGCTATGGAGCGGGAGGAATCCACGGACCAGCTGGCCTGCTGGGCCGCGCCGCTGCGGCGGAAGGGAACGGTGTTCGCGGCTCTCAGCATCTCCGTACCGCTCTTCCGCTGCCGGGAAGAGAAGATCGAGCTGGTCCGCCGCAGTCTCCTGACTGCCCAGGCGGAGATCGAAAAGCTGGCCGAAACGCGAAACTTTGGCTTGTCTGAGAATTGACAAACTGGGAACGGCATGATATAATGCGACCGAAAAATCCAAAATAAGAACTGAGTTCGACATAAGGAACAGAAAAGGGCGCCGCGCTGACAAGAGTCTGTCTTGGTGTCCCTCTTGCACGGAGATCTGTGTGCGGTCCCAGAGCCGTCCGGCGGCTGGGACAGGATCCGTGGCCAGAGTCCCTGACAACGGGGCTTTTTTAAGATAAATCCCTTTGGTGTGACGGCCCGCATGATCGGCCGCTCATGCGGGGAATGCTCGCAAATGGCCAGGGGAGAGGCCCTCTGCCCCCCCAGCAAACAAATTGAGGAGGAAGAAAGACCATGATCATGCGATTCCTGAAAAAGATCCCCGCAGGTATGATGGTCGTCCCGATGCTGCTCGGCGCGATTATCAATACCTTCCTTCCGGAGGTCACCAACATCGGCTCCTTCACCACCGCCGTCTTCACCAGTGCCGGCGCCAACACCGCCATCGGTATCCAGCTGTTCTGCCTGGGCACCACGCTGCGGGTCCGGGACATGGGCGGCGTTGTCAAGCGGGGCGGTGTGCTGCTGATCTCCAAGTTCGTCATCGGCGCCGCCATCGGCATTGTGGTGGGCAAGGTGTTCGGCCCCACCGGTGTGCTGGGCCTGAGCTCTCTGGCCATCATCTCCGCCGTCACGAACTCCAACGGCTCCATCTATCTGGCCCTGATGAACTCCTACGGTGACACCGTGGACCAGGCGGCCATGCCTCTGCTGGCCATCAACGACGGCCCCATGCTGACCATGATCGCTATGGGCATCGGCGGCCTGGCCGATATCCCCTTCATGGCCCTTGTGGCTGCTATCGGCCCCATCCTGGTGGGTATGATCCTGGGCAACATCGACAAGGACCTGTCTGACTTCCTGGCCCCCGCCGGCACCATCCTGCTGCCCTTTGTGGGCTTCTGCCTGGGCGCTGGCATGAACCTGACCAACATCGCCAAGGGCGGCGCGCAGGGCATTCTGCTGGGCCTTGTCACCTGCCTCATCGGCGGCGCCTTCATTGTGCTGTGCGACCGCTTCATCAGCCGCCGTCCCGGCTATGCCGGCTGGGCTGTGGCAACCACCGCAGGCAACGCCGTGGCAGTGCCCGCCGTTATCGCCGAGGCGGATCCCTCTTGGGCGCAGTGGGCGGATGTGGCCACCTCTCAGGTGGCGGCGTCTGCCATCCTGACCGCCATTCTGGTCCCCATCATTACCTCTTGGTGGGCCAAGAAGTTCGGCTGCCCCAAGTTCCCGAAAGACGAGGCACAGAAAGCCCTGTTTGAGAAGCACTGATCCCCATTACACATATTCGTTGAGGAACGAAAGGAGTATTACATTATGTTGAACGGCATGATCGTTGAGCCCGTGGACAACGTGGTGGTCGCCATCGAGCCCGTGAAGAAGGGCGAGACCGTCACCTACATGTGCGCGGGCGAGGAGAAGCGCCTGACTGCGGCGGAGGACATCACCATCTATCACAAGCTGGCTGCCTGCGACATCGCCAAAGGCCAGCCCATCGTCAAGTACGGCGAGCACATCGGCCTGGCGGCCCGGGACATCAAGGCCGGCGAGCACGTGCACTGCCACAACCTGGAAGAGCACCGGGAAAACCTGGACAGCAAGGGCTGAGAAGGAGGATACGAGTATGAATTTCTACGGTTACAAGCGTCCGGACGGCCGCGTGGGCGTCCGCAACAAGGTCCTGATCCTGCCTGCCAGTGTCTGCGCCTCTGATACCACCCGTATCATCTCCCAGCAGGTGGTGGGCTCCGTCACCTTCAACAACCAGTTGGGCTGCTCCCAGGTGGCTCCCGACCAGCAGTTCACCATGGACGTTATGGCCGGCTATGCCGCCAACCCCAATGTCTACGGCACCGTGGTGGTGTCCCTGGGCTGCGAGAACTGCCAGATGGACCTGGTGGTGAAGGCCATCCAGGAGCGCACCAACAAGCCCCTGAAGCAGGTCATCATCCAGGAGGCCGGCGGCACCCTGAAGGCCATCGACATGGCCGTCCGCTACGCCAAGGAGATGGTGGAGGAGGCCTCCCTGCTGCAGAAGGAGGAGTTCCCCATGTCCGAGCTGATTATCGGCACGGAGTGCGGCGGCTCTGACCCCACCAGCGGCCTGGCGGCCAACCCCCTGATCGGCCAGCTCAGCGACCTGATTGTCAAGGAGGGCGGCACCTCCATCCTGTCTGAGACCACTGAGTTCATCGGCGCCGAGCACCTGCTGGCCCGCCGCGCCATCAACAAGGAGGTTCACGACCGCATCTTTGAGATCGTCCACCGCTATGAGGACTCCCTGCGCCTGGTGGGCGAGGAAGTCCGTGAGGGCAACCCCTCTCCCGGCAACAAGGCCGGCGGCCTGACCTGCCTGGAGGAGAAGTCCCTGGGCTGCATCCACAAGGGCGGCCATAGCCCTGTCATGGCGGTCTATGACTACGCCAAGCAGGTGGAGGCCAAGCAGGGCCTGGTCATCATGGATACCCCGGGCAACGACCCCTCCTCTGTGGCGGCCATGGTGGCCGGCGGCGCCCAGATTGTGGTGTTCTCCACCGGCCGCGGCACCCCCACCGGCAATCCCCTGGCCCCCGTCATCAAGATCACCGGCAACAAACTGACCTACGCCAATATGATTGACAACATCGATGTGGATGCCTCCCCCCTGATCTACGGTACCAAGACCATCGAGGAGCTGGGGCAGGAGCTGTTGAAGCTCACGCAGGAAGTGGCCTGCGGCAAGCAGACCAAGGCCGAGTCTCTGGGTTATACCGAGATGGCCATCGCTCGCGTGTGCAACTTCGTGTAAGCTCTGCTGGACGTCGCGCATAGAAGTAAAGAGAATCCATCATGCAGCCGCGGCGGTACGATATGCAAATCCCCCCTTATCGTGCCGCCGCGGCTTTTCACAAGCACCCACCCATCTGCCGGGCGGGATCGCCGCAGGGAAATGCGGCGCATTTTATAACAGGAGATGAGTATCCCGATGAAAAAGAAATTTGCCGTCATGGACGGCAATACGGCCGCGGCCCATGTGGCATACGCGTTCACAGAGGTCGCGGCGATCTATCCCATCACCCCGTCCTCTCCCATGGCGGAGAAGGTGGACGAGTGGTCCGCCAAGGGGCGGAAGAACCTGTTCGGCTCCACGGTGGACGTCATCCAGATGCAGTCTGAGGCCGGCGCCGCGGGCACCTGCCACGGCTCCCTGCAGGCCGGCGCCCTGACCACCACCTTTACATCCTCCCAGGGTTTGATGCTGATGATCCCAGCCATGTACGCCATGGGCGGCCAATTCCTGCCCAGCGTCATGCACATCGCCTCCCGCGTGGTGACCAGCAACCACCACTCTATCTTCGGCGATCACACCGACTTCATGACCTGCCGCACCACCGGCTACGCCATGCTGATGTCCTCCTGCCCCCAGGAGGCCATGGACCTGGGCGCGGTGGCC
>NZ_KI271721.1:67247-69082 GCF_000469445.2 Oscillibacter sp. KLE 1745
GGACCTGGGCGCGGTGGCCCACCTGTCCGCCATCAGCGGCAAGTACGCCTTCATGCACTGCTTCGATGGCTTCCGCACCTCTCATGAGATGCAGCGGATCGAGGCGCTGGACTATGAGGACCTGCGTCCTCTGGTAGACCAGGAGGCCCTGCAGGAGTTCCGCCGCCACGCCCTGAACCCGGAGCACCCCACCAACCGGGGCAACAACGTGAACCCCGACGTGTACTTCCAGTGCAAGGAGGGCGCCAACGTCAAGGCCGCCGCCATCCCCGACACAGTCCAGCATTACATGGACGAGATTAACAAGCTCACCGGTCGGGACTACAAGCTGTTCAACTACTACGGCGCGCCTGACGCGGAGGAGGTCATCGTGGTGATGTGCTCCGCCAGCGAGGCCGTGAAGGAAACCGTGGACTACCTGAACGCCAAGGGCCGCAAGGTGGGCATGGTGCAGATCCACCTGTACCGGCCCTTCTCCGTGAAGCACTTCGCAGCGGCCATCCCCGCCACGGTGAAGAAGATCGCCGTGCTGGACCGGTCCAAGGAGACCGGCTCCGTGGGCGAGCCCGTGTATCTGGACGTGGTCACCGCTCTGAACCAGGCGGGCCGGGGCGACATCCGTGTGGTGGGCGGCCGGTACGGTCTCAGCTCCAAGGACACCACCCCGGGCCAGTTCATCGCCGTGTATGACAATCTGAAGCTGGAGAATCCCAAGAACAGCTTCACCATCGGCATCAACGACGACGTGACCCACACCTCTCTGGACTACAAGGAGGTGGAGCTGCCCCATCCCGGCGAGGTCTCCTGCAAGATCTGGGGCCTGGGCGGCGACGGCACGGTGGGCGCCAACAAGAACGCCATCTCCACCATTGGTCTGGTGGCCAACAAGTACGCACAGGCGTATTTCTCCTATGACTCCATGAAGTCCGGCGGCCTGACCCAGAGCCATCTGCGCTTCGGTGACGAGCCTATCCGCTCCACCTATCTGGTGTCCTCCGCGGACTTTGTGGCGGTCCATGCCCCCACCTATGTCAACAAGTACGACACCACCGAGGATCTGAAGGACGGCGGCATCTTCCTGCTGAACTGCCCCTGGAGCGCGGAGGAGCTGGAGACCCGCCTGCCCGGCAAGATGAAGCGGGACCTGGCCCGGAAGCACGCCAACTTCTACATCATCGACGCCGCCAAGCTGGCGGTGCAGGTGGGCCTTGGCGAGAAGCGGACCAACAACATCCTTCAGGCTGCCTTCTTTGCCCTGACCAAGGTCATCCCCCTGGATATGGCCGTGGAGGACATGAAGAAGAACAACTACAACTCCTATTTCAAGAAGGCCGGCCAGAAGATTGTGGATCTGAACGACAAGGCCGTGGATCTGGGCATCAGCGCCGCTGTGAAGGTGGAGATCCCCGCCTCCTGGGCGGACGCGCCTGACACTCCCATGGCCGAGCCCAAGAACGCCTCTGCCTTTGTCCGTGACATCGTGCTGCCCATGGACCGGCAGCAGGGCGACAAGCTGCCTGTGTCTGTGTTCCAGAAGCACGGCGTGCTGGACGGCACCTGGGAAAACGGGACCTCCGCTTTCTCCAAGCGGGGCGTGGCAACCAAGGTGCCCAAGTGGAACGCGGAGAGCTGCATCCAGTGCAACCGCTGCGCCATGTGCTGCCCCCACGCCGCCATCCGGCCCGTGCTGCTGGCCGAGGAGGAGAAGGCCCAGGTGCCCGCGTCCTTTGAGACCGTGCCCGCCAAGGGCCTGGGCAAGGACGCCCCCAGCTACTTCTTCCGGATGCAGGTCTCTCCCTATGACTGCCTGGGCTGCGGCGTGTGCCTGACCGCCT